>NZ_JBJMLX010000506.1:0-18260 GCF_045805085.1 Niastella sp. | reverse complement strand
TGGTAAGCAGCCAGAGATACCAATGCGGCCGCAGTGGCGCCCAGCGCTGCAGGTACAGGTATTGACCAGAATTTTTCTTTATCCCGGATAGCCAGGTGCCAAATGGCGCCAGATAACAATCCGGCCGTATTGGCAATCGCCAATTCAACACAAGAAGCCCATTGCACCGTTATTGAAAATTGCAGACTGGTTACCAGAAATAAGCACGTAAAGAAAGGCAAATATTCATAACCCTGCCGCTGTGCCACTACCCGCTTAATAATTACATACCATACCGGCATGCATATTATCCACAGTACTAAGGAGAATATTCTGATGTAAGTTATTTCGCGAATGGTATCGATGGCTGCAAATGTTTTCGACACCATCAGTTCGGTGAGCCATCTCCCCTGTACAGCAAACATCATCAAATCGCTTCCTGGCCTGTAATTCCATATTTGAAATATTTCGTCCGTATAAGCATATTCGGTAAAAAAAACAGGGTAAAATATAACGAGCACTACAAGGAACAAAAAACTCAACAGGTAGATATCTTTCCGTTGAAGACCGGTCATGGAATTGGTTATTTGGTATTTAGTTTAGAATAGGATGTTAGAATGATTAAAAGACTGGTTTAAATTGATAAAGTAACAGGCTTGACCAGTTGATAAGGCCGGTTCGTTGCAGCCGGGCAAAAAATAAGGTTGATAAGCTGATATATATTTTTTTCATATCAGCTTATCAACCCTATCAACCTTTCTTTTAAGAAACTATTTCTCTTCGGTCAACCCCGCGATCATATATTCTTTATTGAGGCGGGAGATATTTGTTACAGAGATCTCTTTCGGACAAACTGCTTCACAGGCCTCGGTAAAGGTGCAGGAACCAAATCCTTCCTTATCCATTTGATGAACCATGTTCAGCACGCGTGATTTGCGTTCGGGTTCACCCTGTGGTAACAAGGCCAGGTGCGATACCTTGGCGGAAAGGAACAACATAGCCGAGCTGTTTTTACAGGCCGCTACGCAGGCGCCGCAACCAATACAGGCAGCAGCAGCGAAGGCTGCATCAGCTTTATCTTTCTCGATGAGCATGGCATTGGCGTCAACGGCATTCCCGGTATTTACAGAAATATAGCCACCAGCCTGTACAATGCGGTCGAATGAGGTGCGGTCAACAACCAGGTCTTTTATAACCGGGAAGCTATTGGCGCGCCAGGGTTCTACTACAATGGTATCGCCATCTTTGTAGGCACGCATGTGCAACTGGCAGGTTGTATTGGCATGCCAGGGCCCGTGGGGGCGGCCATTAATATACATAGAGCATGCACCGCAAATGCCTTCGCGGCAATCGTGGTCAAATGCAATTGGGTCTTTTCCTTCTTTTATCAGTCGCTCATTCAGCACATCGATCATTTCCAAAAAAGACATTTCAGAGGAAATATCACTTACCTGGTAAGTCTCAAATCTACCTTGCTCCTGGCTGTTCTTTTGTCTCCACACTTTCAGCGTAAGGTTCATTGTATAGTGCTCCATTATATAAACGTGTTAATTAGGGAATTAAAAATTTATTTGTAACTGCGCTGAGTTGGTTTGGCTACGTCGAAGATCAACTCCTCTCTATGTAATTGCCAGTCGCTTTCGCCTTTGAACTCCCAGGCAGATACATACTGGAATTTGCTGTCATCGCGTTTGGCTTCGCCTTCATCTGTTTGCGATTCTTCGCGGAAGTGGCCACCACAGCTTTCATTGCGGTTAAGCGCGTCTTTACACATCAACTCACCCAGCTCAATGAAGTCGGCTACGCGGTTGGCTTTATCCAGCTCGGGGTTCATTTCATTGATACCACCTGGGATGCGCACATCGCTCCAGAATTCTTTTTTCAGCTGTTGAATTTCGATGATGGCTTCCTGCAACCCTTGCGCGTTACGGGCCATACCACATTTATCCCACATGATCTTACCGAGGCGTTTGTGGAAACTTTCTACTGATTGCGATCCTTTGATGCTCATCAGCTTTTCTATGCGGTCGCGTACTGCTTTTTCTGTTTCTACGAATGCCGGATGATCTAATGAAATTGCTTTAGTAGAAATTTCATCGGCCAGGTAGTTACCAATGGTGTAAGGAATTACAAAGTAACCATCAGCAAGGCCCTGCATCAGGGCTGAGGCGCCCAGGCGGTTAGCGCCGTGGTCGCTGAAGTTGGCTTCACCCAGGGCATATAAACCAGGGATGCTGGTCATCAGTTCATAGTCAACCCACAACCCACCCATGGTATAGTGCACTGCCGGGTAAATACGCATGGGCACTTCGTATGGGTTTTCACCGGTAATCTTTTCATACATATCGAACAGGTTACCGTATTTCTCTTTAACAACGTCAAGACCGTGTTTGCGGATCACTTCTTTTGAAGGATTGGTGATCCCCAGCTTACCACATTCGATCTTACCATAACGCTCGATGGCGTTGGCATAATCGAGGTAAACGGCTTGTTTGGATGAACCTACCCCATAACCGGCATCGCAACGCTCTTTGGCAGCACGGCTGGCCACGTCGCGTGGTACCAGGTTACCGAAGGCGGGATATCTTCTTTCGAGGTAATAATCTCTTTCTTCTTCGGGGATGTCGCCTGGTTTGCGGTTATCGCCCTGTTTTTTGGGAACCCAGATCCGGCCATCGTTACGCAGTGATTCCGACATCAACGTCAGTTTCGACTGGTGATCGCCACTCACCGGGATACAGGTGGGGTGAATCTGCGTATAGCAGGGGTTGCCAAAATAAGCGCCTTTGCGGTGTGCTTTCCAGGCAGCGGTTACGTTGCTGCCCATGGCGTTCGTACTTAAGTAGAATACGTTGCCATAACCACCGGAACATAACAATACTGCATGTCCGAAGTGGCGTTCCAGCTCACCGGTAATGAGGTTGCGCACCACAATACCACGGCATTTATCCTGGCCGCTTTTTTCATCCTTCACCATTACAATATCCAGCATCTCGTGGCGGGTATACATGGTTACGTTACCCAGGGCTACCTGGCGTTCGAGGGCCTGGTAAGCGCCAATCAGCAATTGCTGACCGGTTTGACCTGCAGCATAGAAAGTACGTTGTACCTGTGTACCACCGAATGAACGGTTGCTGAGCAAGCCACCATATTCGCGGGCCAGGGGAACACCCTGCGCCACGCACTGGTCAATGATGTTAGCACTTACTTCAGCCAGGCGGTGTACGTTGGCTTCACGCGCGCGGTAGTCACCACCTTTAATAGTATCGTAGAATAAACGGAAAACAGAGTCACCGTCGTTTTGATAGTTCTTTGCAGCATTAATACCACCCTGTGCGGCAATAGAGTGCGCACGGCGGGGAGAATCCTGAAAACAAAATGCTTTTACTTTATATCCCAGTTCGCCTAATGATGCAGCAGCAGAAGCACCGGCCAGTCCGGTCCCTACAATGATCACTTCCAGCTTGCGTTTATTAGCGGGGTTTACCAGTTTGCAATGTCCCTTATAATCAGTCCACTTCAGATCTAACTGCCCGGCGGGAATTTTTGAATTAAGCATATCTAAAATTTCTTGTTTTTAAATTTCGTAAAGGATCAAATGGTTGTAATAATGAACGTCTTACCTATTCTTCTTAATTATTGTTCACCCAACCAAAATAGATACTGATGGGCATCAATGCAAACAGTAAAGGAACGATAATGGAGAAAGCAATGCCTGCGCCCTTAGCCATGGCTACATATTTTTTGTTGTGCACGCCAACTGTTCTGAACGAACTTTGGAAACCATGCAGCAGGTGCCAGGCCAGTGAAAAGCAACCCAGCACATATACAACTACTACCCAGGCTTGTGAAAACACCAGTAACATTTTGGTGTATACATCATGAATGGGTGCGCCATTATTGTAAGTTACTTCGCCCAGTGTAGTGGCATAAGTGATACGTGAGGGGATCCAGAAGTCCTGAATATGGATAATGAGGAAGAGCAGAATGAGGGTACCCAGCAAGCCCATCGACTTTCTGTACCAGGCGCTTCCTTTGCTGCCCATAGCTACCTGATAACCTTTTTTGCGGCGGGCCCGGTTTTGGAATTCGAGCATATACCCCTGGATAATATGAAGGAAAAATCCCAGGAAGAGGCCTATTTCCATAATACGGATCACATAGGACGCTCCCATAAAATGTGCCGCTTTGTTAAACATTTCACCGTTGTCGCTGTCATCCACCAGATCAGCCCAGATACAGGCATTGATCCCAACGTGAACAATAAGAAACGAGATCAGGAACAAGCCGGTAAATGCCATTACAAACTTTTTACCTACCGAAGATGTGAAGAACTCAGACCATTTCATGCGAAAATGAATTAATTGATAGTATAGTCCACACAGCATGCCTGCCAGCATACAGTGATCGCGTCCGGCCAAATTATCATCGCCCTCTATCTATAATGAAATTTGCCAGTGACGTTTCATCTGAAAAAAGGTTAAGGGCACAGGTATTAATTATACTTTTTGTTAGGGGTATAAGGCACACCTGCATTAGATCGAGATAGGTTAAAGAACAAAGAGCTTTTAAAATCCATCGCTGAAGGCAGCCACTAAATTTGCCGCAAATTTAACGCAGCAAGCTTAAAAATCAACACCCTGTTAAAATTTTCCTGTAAATCCACCCGCTTTACCCCGTCTTTTAAACCGGAAAGAATGATTTTCATGAGGTAAAATACTTAGCCGGTTTTAACGTTACGGTGGTATAATAGATTGAGTTACGGACTCATTTTGTTAAAATCCCTATCTTTAGCCCCTTTAAATCTACTTAATGAAACAGGAAGAGGATTTTGAAGCCAACTTAGCAGGCGAAGATGGTACCGGTGAAGAGACCAAAAGAAGCTGGTTCAAACGCATTAAGAAAGGTATCACAACCAGTACCGCTGAAAAGAAAGAAACACCGGAAGGTTTATGGAGCAAATGCCCCGAGTGCGGCTATATCTGTACCATGACAGAGCTCCGGGAGAACTTGTTTGTTTGTCCTAAATGCACACATCACCACCGGATAGGCAGCGCCGAATATTTTGAAATTCTGTTTGACGACAATAAATACGAGGTGCTCTTTGAGAACATCCGTTCCAAAGACTTCCTTCACTTCACCGATTTGAAGTCGTATGGAAAGCGCCTTGATGAAATTTGGGCAAAGACCGACATTACCGACTCCATTCGTATTGGGAAAGGGGTCTTAAAAGGAATACCTTTTATGGTAGGTTGTATGGATTTTGAATTCATCGGCGGATCCCTGGGTAGTGTGATGGGCGAACGGATAGCCCGGGCTATAGATGTTTGCCTGGAAGAAAAAATACCCCTGATGATCATTTGTAAATCAGGTGGCGCCCGCATGATGGAAAGCGCCTTCTCGCTGATGCAGCTGGCGAAAGTGTCGGGAAAATTATCGCAGTTAACAGATGCAAAAATTCCTTATATCTCCTTACAAACCGACCCATCGTTTGGTGGGATCTCGGCTTCGTTTGGGATGCTCGGCGATCTGAATATTGCCGAACCAGGCGCCCTGATCGGTTTTGCCGGTCCGCGGGTAATTAAGGAAACAATTAAAAAGGACCTGCCCGAAGGTTTTCAGCGAAGCGAATTCTTACTGGAACACGGGTTCCTTGATTTCATTGTTCCCCGGAAGGAATTAAAAGAAAAACTGGCTACCGTATTATCTTTGTTTAAGAACTAATACAGTTATATTTAAGTGCGAAGTATGAAGTAAGAGGCAGGAAAATGGCTTTTTACTTCATACTTCCTATTTTTGTTTATTATGGCAGACATGAGGAACCGCTCGGCTTACCACGATTATTTCATCGAAGATAAATACGATGCGGGTATGGTATTGGTGGGATCGGAAGTGAAATCACTGCGCGCCGGACGCGCCAGCTTCAACGACAGCTTTTGTTATTTTCATAGAGGCGAATTGTGGGTCAAAAGCCTGCACATTGCCCAGTACTCTCACAGCTCGCTTTACATTCACGATCCCGTTCGGGAACGCAAATTGCTGTTAACCAAAAAGGAGTTGCGGAAACTGGAAGCCAAGACCAAGGAAAGAGGTTTCTCTATAGTTCCATTGCGTATTTTCTTTAATGAGCGGGGATTTGTAAAAATAGAGATTGGCCTGGCCAAGGGTAAAAAGAATTACGATAAGCGGGAAACTATCAAGCAGCGGGATAATGACAGGGAGTTGAAGCGCTATATTAAGTAGTTGACCAGTTGATCAGTTAACCGGTTTACGAGTTAACAAGTTAACAAGTTGACAAGTTAACGAGAAAGGGAAAAACATATGAGGTTAAAAGTAGCAGGTTGATAGAGTTGAAAGGGTTGATAGCGTTGATAAAGGTTGCCGCGTCGCGGTCTTTGCCCTCTGCCTTCTGCCCTCTGCCCTCCATCATTAACTACTGAAGATTCATAGTATAAATACGACCCCCATCACTAATTAAATAATTTATTTTCCACACAATTTCCCGATTACTCTAAGAATTGAAAACTCCGGTATATTTTTGTAGGCAGGCATTACCTGCCTGTTATTGCACACTTTGAATCTGTATCCTTCCGAACTAATATCCGGTTGAAGAACACCCACCCAGGAACAAGCCATAGGCCGCATAGAAAAGCGTTAAGTACCCAACTGGCATACACTTAACGGGCTATTTTCGTATTAAGAAATTTGCAATTTATTGCTTGGCTTGATTTTTCTACTTAAATTAACATATGCTACGCATTATTTTGGTTCTCTCTTTATTAGTAACCGGAAGGTTTGCTTTTTCCCAATCTATATCGGGTTCCTGGTATGGCAAGGCTGATGTTGTAGCGCAAGGCGTTTACAATAACTATCTTACCGAGTTGGTATTAAAACAAAAAGGAAGTTCAGTGGAGGGTGTTTTTGGCTATTATTTTAAAGATACATATCAAAGCTTTTTTGTTCGTGGCACCTACGACCAAACTACCAGGCAGGTAAGCATAAAAAACCTGCCCATGTTGTTTTACCAGTCCAGGGCCACTCAGAACGGGGCCGAATGTATGATGGATTTTGAAGGCACCTTGCGGGTAAGCCATGTTAAAAGCTCCATGAGCGGTGCATTTGTTACCATTGACAAATACAAGTATACCTGCCCCGAGATGCGGGTAAGCTTTACCATGGACGTGGCCACCAAAAACCTAGATAGCATGTTGAGCAGCAGCATTGTAGGCAAACGCTTCTGGATGCCGCAACGGGAAGATGTGGTAATAAAAAGCAACATGCCTGTTGTAAACACCGCCCCCACATCGGGTACTGCCAGCATTGCCCCGATAAAAATTACCGACAGCGCTATTGATGCTTACAGCGAGCGTAACCTGGTAGCCCAGTTCACCCGCAGAAAGATCGCTTATACCAAGGACCTGGAAATAGGCAGCGATTCCATTCGCATCAGCCTGTATGATAATGGCGAAATTGACGGCGATACCGTTTCCGTGTTCGTGAACGGCCAACCGGTAGTTACGCATCAGGAGCTCACCGCCCGGGCCGTGAATATTTATCTTACGCTCGACAATAGCAAGGATGTAAATGAAGTGAGCCTGTTTGCCGAGAACCTGGGCCGCATCCCACCTAATACGGCCTTAATGGTGGTTACCGATGGCATTTCCCGGTTTGAGGTATTTCTTTCCAGTTCTTACACCCAAAACGCCACCGTGCGGATCAAAAAACGAATATCGCGACATTAGCGATTTACATACTTATATAAAGTAAATGGTGAGCCACCTTCAAAAGGTGACCCACCATTTTTTATTTTTATTTAGAACAGTTCCGGTTGTTCCGGATCTTCTTTTTGTTCTTTCATCGTCCACTCAAACTCCGTGCTCTTGCTAAAATCGGCCAGTTTGGTGCCAACCGCTTTCCAGCCCATTACCTCCACCATATCGGCAATCTTGATCTTTTGCGTGCGCACCTGGGCGCCGCGACCCGTTTTTATTTGCACAATTGGCTCGGGATGCGTGGTCACCGCTTCCAGGTAATTGCCCTCCCCTTCTTTTATCAGCATGAACTTGTTACGGATGGTAGTGGTTTCAATATGGAACCGTTTTACATTGAACTGCTGTTTGTCGTTATCCAGGTAAATAGCAGTAACCGTTTTCTCGGGATTGAACTTCTCTATCTCGATCACTTTTTCGATATCAAACTTCTGCGTCAGTTCCTGATCGGTGATCTCGTAGTTACCATCTTTGTATATTACCAGTATTTTATCTTCAGGTTGGAAGCTGCCGAGGTACTCCCCTTTCGCCTCGGTACTCAACCGGCCGAACTGATCGTCGAACCACAGCTTTTTACCACCCAGGGTTGATTTACCAGCTTCTTTGAACTTAACTGATTTTACCCTGAACTTGGTTACCTGGTTACCCAGGCTTTGGCGGGCCTTGATCTCCAGCTCTTCAAAATAAAAGTCGAACTCTTTTTTGCGGGCTGTACTGTTGGGATCCAGTACCACTCTAACAACTTCCGCCTCGCCATTGGAGTTGGCGCTGAAGTAATGTACTTTAGCTTTCTCCGCACCTTTATTGGTAAGATCGTATTCTTTATCGCGGGTAATACCGGTTACGTTAAAGCGTTTGGCATAAGTGACGCCAGATTTTCCATCTACATAGATCATATTGTAAGTGGTACGCTCGTCGTTCTTCTGGAAAATGGCAACGTGTATGATATCCTTGCCAATAAAGGCTTTTTCAGACACCTTCACTATTTTCATTTTACCTGAACGCGTAAAGGCGATGATGTCATCGAGCGAGGAACAATCCCCTACAAATTCATCTTTCTTTAAACCGCTGCCAATGAAACCATCGGCCCGGTTCACATACAGTTTGGTGTTGGCGATGGCCACCTGTTTTGCCTGAATGGCTTCAAACAGTTTGATCTCGGTTTTACGCTCACGACCCTTGCCATATTTCTGCAGCAGGTTTTCATAATACGCAACGGCGAAGTCAACCAGGTTATTCAAATCGTGTTTAACCTGTTTGATCTCTTTATCGAGTCCTTTTATCTGGGCATCCAGTTCATCGATATCCAGTTTGTAGATACGGCGAACCGGTTTCTCTGTAAGCTTTACAATGTCTTCCCGGGTAATATCGCGGCGAAGCTGTTTGCGGAAAGGTTTGAAGGCTTCGGTAATACCATCCAGCACTTTTTCCCAGGTGGCATAGCGTTTCTCCAGCTCTTTATAGATCTTTTCTTCAAAGAAGATCTTTTCGAGCGAGGTGTAGTGCCATTTTTCCTGCAGCTCGGCCAGCTTTATTTCCAGCTCGCGTTTCAGCAGTTCTTTTGTATTCTCAGCCGAAATGCGCAGCAGTTCATGAACGCTGATGAAGGTTGGCTTTTTATCAACGATCACGCAGGCGTTGGGTGAAATGCTCACTTCACAATCGGTGAAGGCGTACAAGGCATCGATGGTAATGTCGGGTGAAATGCCCGGTGCCAGGTCGATCAGCACTTCCACTTCAGCAGCGGTGTTATCCGTTACTTTTTTGATCTTGATCTTACCCTGGTCGTTGGCTTTCACAATGGAATCCATTAACTGGGTGGTGGTAACGCCATATGGCACGTCGCGAATAGAAAGTGTTTTTTTATCCACTTCTTCAATATGCGCGCGCACCCGCACTTTACCGCCGCGTTTACCTTCGTTGTAGTTGGTAATATCTATCATGCCGGCGGTTTGAAAGTCGGGCACCAGCTCGAATTTCTTGCCACGCAGGAATTTTATAGCGGCTTCTATGATCTCACAAAAGTTGTGGGGTAATATTTTAGTGGCCAAACCAACCGCAATACCTTCTGCGCCATGGGCCAGCAGTAACGGGAATTTCATGGGCAGCGTTACCGGTTCGTTTTTACGACCATCATAACTTACGGCCCACTCGGTGGTTTTGGCATTAAAGGCAACATCCAGTGCAAAGCGGCTCAGCCTTGCTTCTATATAACGGGGAGCGGCAGCATCATCACCTGTACGCACATCACCCCAGTTACCCTGGGTCTCGATCAACAGGTCTTTTTGACCCATGTTCACCAGGGCATCGCCAATACTGGCGTCGCCATGGGGGTGGTATTGCATACTTTGCCCAATGATGTTGGCCACTTTGTTAAAACGGCCATCATCCATTTCTTTCATCGCATACAGGATACGGCGCTGTACGGGCTTTAACCCGTCTTCTACAGCCGGCACGGCTCTTTCAAGGATCACATACGATGCATAGTCAAGGAACCAGGTTTTATATTGACCCGCTACCCCTGAATCGCTTTGTTGTAAAAAACTATTGTCTTTACTTTTTGCCATAATTAGTTTAATACTATTGATTCAAAATCTTCGTCAAACTTTTTGAAATAACGGCAGTTTGCCTTCTTATTTTTTCTGCTTCCCTATCAATCCCAAATGCGTATTCTGAAAACTATCCGGATATTTTAATCCATATCCTAACATCCTGTCCATACTGGAATGACCAAATAAGATCAAACCAATCAACTGTACCACTTCATTATTCAAATACGCTCCGGCGATATACAAAACGATTGCAACCGCCTTGTGATGAAAAAAGTTATACAACCATGCGCCAACCTTAGTATTTACCATATAACCAATCATACTCAGATCAGGTGTCAATATCAGCGCCAGGTATACCCACCAGGCAAATGACAACCGGCTAAACAGGTAAATGCTCAACGCCAGCATGGCGGCCTCTTCCAGGGCTATCAGTTTTTTCATAGGATCTATTGTGTCGCTTCCTCCGTTACGGGCTGGGCCGATTTACCTTTCACTTCAAAATCTTTCATACCCTTCAGCTCACCCTGCACATCATAATTACCGCCGGCTATCAGCTGTTTCAGCCGCCACAAAATATAGGCATCGCCGGTGGTTTGCTTACTCTTGTTCAGAAAATTATTGATGATCTTGCTGGCTTTTTGCCAGTCGTTGGTGATGTACTTCTTCAGTTCTTCATCATAAAAATCATAATCCTTCTGCCCTAACTTTTTACCGCCTTCCAGTAAGCGCACGCCTTTATCTTCATTTTGCAAACGCGTCCATTCATCGGGGTCTACTTCAAATTCACTCAAGGTGATGGGGCGGGCTAATTTCTTAGCCTTTAAAAATTCTTTGGGTGGGATCTGGCTCAGCCATTCGGGATAGAAGATCAATCCCTTTTCATTGATGAAGGGCAGGTTGTTCAGGTACAGGATATATAATTTTCCCTGAAAATCTTTTAACTGGCTCATGAGCCAGTAATAACCGCTTACATCGTGTTTGTTCTGGGCGGCCCAGATGTATACTTTTTCATCGGGGGCAAGCGCCAGTTTTACAATCAGATCAACGACGATCTGCATATCGTCTACCTCGAACATATCTACTTTTCCGTCGTAATCGCCACCGGCCAGCACTTCGCGCCACCATTGCCTGCGGGCCTCGATGCCTTCTTCCTCATATATATTCTTTATTGGCCCTACGGCATAATCGTCTTTTATCAGGAGCACATCGCCCTGTAATGTTTCATCGAGCTCGATGGCTTTCTTTAAAACATCCACATCGGGTTCGTTAAATACTATGTGAATCATTTTTAAGTTTATTTCGTTTTAACCAGTTCCAGGCCTATTTAGCCGCTGTTGTGGCTGCTGCTTCTGGTGCCGCTGTTTCGTCTGCCAGATCCAGCTCTACGCGCAGGTTGTCGATAATAAACTCCTGCCGCTCCTGGGTGTTCTTACCCATATAGTATTCCAGTAATTGCTGAACATGATCGCCCTGTTCAATGATCACCGGTTGTTTGCGCATTTCAGGACCAATAAAGCGGGCAAACTCTTCAGGGGAAATTTCACCCAATCCTTTAAAACGAGTGATCTCCGGTTTGCCGCCCAGCTTTTTAATGGCTTTTTGTTTTTCTACTTCGTCGTAGCAATAGAAAGTTTGTTTTTTATCGCGTACGCGGAATAAAGGCGTTTCCAGAATGTATACGTGACCATTCTTCACCAGGTCGGGGAAGAACTGCAGGAAGAAGGTCATCATGAGCAAACGGATGTGCATACCATCCACGTCGGCATCGGTAGCAATAACAATGTTGTTATAGCGCAGGCCTTCGTAGCCATCTTCAATATTAAGGGCGTGTTGTAACAGGTTGAACTCCTCATTTTCATACACCACCTTTTTTGTCAATGCAAAACAGTTCAACGGTTTACCGCGTAAGCTGAATACCGCCTGGGTTTCTACATTGCGCGATTTGGTAATGGATCCGCTCGCAGAATCACCCTCTGTAATAAAGATGGTGCTTTCTTTTGCCTTCTCCATGATCGATTCCTTATCGCGGCCTGTTGGCTCATCGTTATGGTGGTAGCGACAATCGCGCAATTTGCGGTTGTGCAGGTTGGCTTTTTTGGCGCGTTCGTTCGCCAGCTTTTTAATACCGGCCAGTTCCTTACGTTCGCGTTCGCTTTGTTCAATACGCTTTTTTAAAGAATCAGCCACCGTAGGGTTCCGGTGCAGGTAATTGTCCAGCTCTTTGCTCAGGAAATCACTTACGAAGTTGCGCATGGAGGGACCGCCTTCATATACTACCTGTGAACCCAGCTTAGTTTTTGTTTGCGATTCAAACACCGGTTCCTGCACGCGCACTGAAACAGCCGCGCAAATGCTGCCCCGGATGTCGGCCGCATCATAATCTTTTTTATAAAAATCACGCAGGGTTTTCACAATCGCCTCGCGGAAGGCCGCCAGGTGGGTTCCACCCTGGGTGGTATACTGACCGTTCACAAATGAATAGTACTCTTCCCCATATTGGTTCTCGTGGGTGAGGGCTACTTCAATATCTTCGCCTTTGAGGTGAATGATGGGATAGCGCAGTTCGTCTTCGTTTGTTTTACGCTGTAACAGATCGAGCAGCCCGTTCTTACTAACGTACTTTTTACCGTTGAAGTTCATCACCAAACCGGCATTCAGGTAACAATAGTTCCACAGCTGGCTATCGAGATACTCGTGTATGTAATGGAAATTCTTGAATACGGTTTCATCGGGAATGAAAGTAACCATGGTACCGTTACTTTCTGAAGTTTTATTCTCCTTGTGTTCTTTGGTAAGAATGCCGCGTTCAAATTCGGCTGTTTTCTCTTTGCCTTCGCGGTAGGCGGTTACTTTAAAATAGGTGCTCAGGGCATTCACCGCTTTAGTACCTACCCCGTTCAGCCCCACACTTTTCTGGAACACTTTGCTGTCGTATTTGGCGCCGGTATTGATCTTGCTCACTACTTCCACCACTTTACCCAACGGAATACCCCGGCCGAAGTCGCGAATGGTAACCGATTTTTCGTTGATGCTGATATCAACCTGTTTACCATAGCCCATGGTATACTCATCGATACAGTTATCGATCACCTCTTTGATCAACACGTAGATACCGTCATCGGGACTGGAGCCATCGCCCAGCTTACCGATATACATACCCGGACGAAGGCGGATGTGTTCCCGCCAGTCAAGCGATTTAATCGAGTCTTCGGTATAATCAAACAAGTCGTTTTTTTCTGTCTTTGCCATGTTTATACGGATATGTCTTTTTCGTGAATCGTCAATGGTGAATGGTGAATAGTTTCCGATTACGCCAGGTTCGCCATAAATAGTAAAATTTCATCATGTTTTAGCATCCCGGAATGGTCCGTGAAAAATTCATAAAACACTGGAAATAAATGATGTAAAGATGCACAGTTGCAGTAATTCCCCTTTCTCTTCCGCAAAACCGGCCACAATCTACAAATCGTACACCAAAAACGCCTGAACGGGCAAATATAGCCAAATGAGGGCAACCGTTTTTTTATTGAGTTATTAACTATTGTGGAAAATTTTAAAAGAAAGTCACGAAACCCCGCCTTCGCTAAAGCTACGGCGGGTGAAACTCGCCTATGCCAGGGCCTTGCGCCGGGTGAAACCTTCCTACGCCAGGGCCTTGCGGCATCCGCTAAAGCTTTAGCTGCATGCGGATGGCCGTACAAGCAGTTGTTGAAGCGCTACTCAAGGTTCGAACTTTAACAGAGCAGGATCAGCTTTTATTGCCTCGATATTGCCTGGAAGTTGTAGGGGAGTTGCCTGAGAGTGGTCAGAGAGTTGTCTGGGAGTTGCCTGGGAATGGCCTATAGCACTAGGGTCTCCAGGCAATATGTAGGCAACCCCCAGGCAACTCTTGGGCAATATCCAGGCCATTCCCCTACCAGTTTACTACCACTCCGATACCATTAGACTAGTATAAAGACACCCAAATGACTACAGTCTACTCCCATTACGGTAGACCATCCCAACCATCCCATCCATCCTATTCATCCCAGTTCAGACGTTATTGCTGTTTTTTCGAATTAACCCATTAAGTTGCAGCCGATTCACCGTATAATTTTGATCTTGTATGAGTACAGCACTGGCCCAACTAACCGATGTTTCGGTGACCGCAAATGGCGTTGACATATTAAAAAATATCAATCTAACCATACAACCCGGCGAACAATGGGCAATCGTTGGCAGATCGGGCAGCGGTAAAACCACCCTGGCCCAGGCCCTTGCGGGAAGAATCTTTCATAGTGGCGCTGTTTCGTTCCACCTGCCCAATCATACCCACGCCAACCGCATTTTGCTCATTGAACAACAACATCATTTTAAGAACCGGTCCAATACCAGCGATTTTTATTACCAGCAGCGATACAATTCCTCCGATTCGGAGGATACCATGACCGTGCAGGAGGCACTGCAGCCTTTTATGGACAGCCAACCCTCCACCAACTGGATAGAACAACTGCATCTTACCCATGTGTTGTCCGAGCCGCTGATCCAACTGTCGAACGGGGAAAATAAACGGCTGCAACTGGCCAAAGCCCTGTTCCTTGACCCGGCCCTGCTGATCATGGATAACCCGTTTATTGGGCTGGATGTGGAAGGCCGCCAGAGCCTGCACCGCATTCTGGATACCATTGTAGCCAGCGGGATTTCCATTATCCTCATCACACCGCCGCAGGAACTGCCCAATTGCATAACGCATGTGGCCGTGCTGGAAAACGGACAACTGGTTTCGGCCGGTAAAAAGTCGGCTACCCAATTACAAGCGGCTGCTGTGGGACCTGCCCTGCCTGCTGAGATCATTCAGAAATTGAAGGCCGCCGGCGAGAGCAATCATTTTACTACGGCGGTAAAAATGAAAAATGTGACCATCAGGTATGGCGAAAGAACCATTCTGCAAAACATAAACTGGGAAGTTAAGAAGGGTGAATGCTGGAGTATTTCGGGACCCAATGGAGCCGGAAAAAGCACTCTGCTGAGCCTGGTAACAGCCGACAACCCGCAGGCCTATGCCAACGAACTGTACCTGTTTGACCAGCGCCGGGGCAGCGGCGAAAGCATTTGGGATATTAAACGCCGCATAGGTTTTGTTTCGCCCGAACTGCACCTGTACTTTGACCGAGGCACTTCCAGTTTTGATGTAATTGCTTCGGGTTTGTTTGATACCATCGGGTTGTTCAAACAAATCTCTACCATTCAACAGGAGCAGGTACAAAACTGGATACAATTACTGCAATTGCAATCCCTGCAACGCCGCCCGCTTTTTCAACTGTCACTGGGGCAGCAACGCATGGTGTTACTGGCCAGGGCGCTGGTGAAAAACCCGCCGCTGCTGATCCTGGATGAACCTACCCAGGGCCTTGATGAGGAACAGATCAGTTATTTTAAAACCCTGGTGAACCAGCTGTGCGAAACCTTCAACACTACCCTGCTGTATGTGACGCATTATAGTAAGGATCTGCCAGCGTGCATCACTCATGCAGCAATGTTAAATAATGGAACTATGGTGACTACAGAGGCGGTACAATAGGCAATAGACAATAAGCAATTGACAGATTATAAAAGCAAAGTGCCACGACATCCTTTCGGAAGCGCGGCACTTTTATATTTATTGCTAACTGCCTATCGTTTTATCACCTTGCGGGTGATTACGCCATCGCCGAGCACTATCTGCACCATATACACGCCACTGGCCATGCCGGTTAAATCGAACGTATATCCACTGCTGCCGGTTGCATTCAGCCGTTGCGAGGCCACTTGCTGCCCCTGACTATTAAATACGTTTATTCCCTTTACAAAGGTTGGGTAAGGATAGAATTGTATAGTGAATCTGCTGGTGGTAGGGTTCGGCGCTATCATAAACCCTTTTGATTTCAGGACATCACTTGCCGTATAAGTATACACATTAATATCGTCGAGATACACATTATTCTCGTGCTCATTGGTATTAGCGAAGGCAAGTAATATTTGTCCGGCGTTGATATACGGCGTGAGATTCACCGAGTCTTTCCGCCATTCGGTTGATTTCGGTTGATAAGTAAGCGAATCAGGCTTTAACACGGTAAGCAGGTTTTTACCGCCTTTCTTATACAAACTGGTAAAGATGGCGCCACAATCCTTGCTTATCAGCACCTCCAGCGTATCGAACGGGTTGTTCACTTTGCCGGTATCGGTTACTGCTGCTGCCGCCAACTGGAAGGTCATGAAAGCAGAATCGCCTGAAGTTATATTCATTAATGGCAGGCGGAGGTAATCCTTCAGGCCATTGGCCTTATAGTCAAAATTGCGCATCACTACTGATGCATTACCGGTTTTAGCGGCCACCGTTGTTCTTTCCCAGGTTATATTTTTATCGGGATTAACAATATCCCAGCGTGCCGGCGGGAAGGTAGGATTCTCAAAGCTTTCTTTATAAGGCGGAGTGAGCGCCTGGTAGTACTGGAAGGCTAAGGTAATAACGTCATTTGCCTTATTTTCATCGGTGACGCCATTGGGTGATGAGATCTCCACGTTTAAAGTATGCGTTCCTTCTGCCCCAACGTTTATCGCATTCAAAGTAACACTCGTTTCTTTTAATGAAGCCAGTGATCCAGTCCAGTTAGTGGTAGAAACTGTGCCGTTATCGAGGGTTGCCTTAATAGTAAGCGCCGTTATGGCTGTAGCGCCCGGGTTCCGCACGGTAATAACCGGTGAGAACGTGGGACTGCAAACGCGTTGTAACGGCACATTAATACTCTTAGCAGCCGCATCGAGGCTATAGAGGATAACAGGGTCGGCGCCATTAGAGGTGAGCATTGTTGGCCGGTACATGTTTATAGTTGTTTCCATGCGTGTTTTCTGATCGAGGGTGAACATCACCATACACGCATCATCGGTATAATCCATAAAATTCTGGTACATAACACCCGGCGCAGTTGGGCTACAGGCATCGGTATGTACTGAGTCGCGGAAACAGCCAGAGGTCCAGGTTCCCTGGTTGGGGGTATCATCGATGAAGTCGGTACCCGAGCAACCATTTTCATCGCCCCAGATATGGTACAGGTAAAAGTAATGGCCTGTTTCATGGGTGAGGGTGCGGCCCATACCGTACACTCCGGGATTGCCCGGCAAGGTAGTATACCTGATCACCACCCCATCTTCCCCGGCCGGACTACTATTAGGAAAAGTGGAATAGCCCAGGTATCCCCCTCCCAGGTCAGTGATCCATACATTAAAGAACCGGTTATGGTCCCAGGCGTCGGCGCCGCCCTGAGAAGTATATTTAACCCGGTTATCGTCTATGGTAAAACCAGAAATAGATGTAGTAACCCGTTCAATACCATCAGAGGGTTCATCATTGGCGTTCCGCTGGGCCAGTTTGAACTGGAAAATGGGTTTGGAAAAGAAAGGTTTGAACCAGGCAGGAATAAGGGAAGAATCGGCGTTGAGACCTGCATAGTCTATGTTCAAACGGTCGATCTGGGCCTGGATCTGGGCATCGGTCACCAACAATGGATTCTGCAAAACAATATGAAATACAACGGGGATATAAATGGGGGAACCTTCCACCCGTAGCACCTGCGCCAGGGCTTTTCTTTTCAGAAAGGCCTCCTTTACATGTTGGGTTTGTAGCTGAAACGCCGATCTGAGGGAAGGGTTCCGTTTAAAGGTATTTTCCATCAGGGGCATAGAACCGCATCTTTCCTGTGCCAGGCCGGAGGTCATACTCCCTATCATACACACAAAACAGGCTAACAGTCCTTGTAGATTTTTTCTCATCATATTGGTTATTCCTAATACTTACGTAATATCCTTAAAAAATGTTGGTTTTCCGTTTCAAAAATAGATATATGGCCGCGTTTTACCGGTAAACCGTCCAATAACCGGTATAGAACATAAACGCGGGCTTAATAACCGTATTATGGTTCCCCGGCTGTCAAAATCAGACATC
>NZ_JBJMLX010000505.1:0-5680 GCF_045805085.1 Niastella sp. | reverse complement strand
AGTGCAATCCCGCACCACGTATTAATCCATCTCCCACACTTTCCCCTTCGCCATAAACCGCGTTTCCTTCACCGCTGCAGCTCCATTAAACCTGTATTGCACACCAACGATGCCCGTTGGTGTGTTTGGAAACGTCAACGTATAGGCCCTCTTGTTATTTACATAGATCGTAGCCATTTTATTCATCGTTACTACCCGAAGCGAAGTCCATTGGGTAAGATCACAACCAAAACCGGACAGATCGGTGAATTTGCTCTCCGCACCAGCGCCACAGAAATAAAAATTCAGGTTACCTACACAGGATCTTGCTGCCAGCGGGATGATGATGATATCATCCTTACACTGGATAAGCACCTGGGCGTAATGGCAGGCATTAGTACCATCGTCAAAGTCGTTTTTCACCTTCGTTTCGAAGGTAAAATTGTCGTTCATCAAATCGCCGAGATCGCGCTGATTGAAAAAACGCACGCGTTGTACTGTTGCTGAACGTCGGTATGGCGCCAATAGGGTGTCATTTACTTCGACAATACCGTTTTTCTGGCATAGCTCTTTTTTGAAGTATACTGGAATGGGCTCTTCTTCCAGCAGGCACAACCATCCGTTTGAGGTGATCCATACATCATGCCTCTTCATAACCTGGTCGTCCGCAATTAGTTTGGTTCTGAAAAAACCGGGATAATAGTAAATGGCCGAATGTTCATGCTTATCAGCCGACACCAATATCTTTCGGCGGATATCCCATGTTTGTACTATAAATAAAGAGTCTGGTTTTACTTTCGCGGTGTAATGAAAGATCACGGAATTGGGCACGCCTTCACCTATCATTTTATTGGTGCTGAATTCGAACTGGCTGGGATCATATTGAGTTTGTTTATGGCGGGCGGAAAGGAATAGAAAAAATACGCCAGCGATAAGGATCAGTGCGCCGGCCAGCGTAATAACCAGGTGCTTTTGTTTTCGCTGTGGCCGGGGTGTTACTGTACTGGTTTCGGGAGCTTCGGCGGGCCGATCCTCGTTTTGCTTGAAATCCCGCCAATCAACAAAACCGGCAAATTGCGCCAGGGTGTTCAGCGTGGTCAGGGTGGGTGCGCTGTCATACTTCAGTTTTCCCCAAATGCGTTTGAGCGTAGTGACGCTGAGGCGTACCTGTGTACGATCGAAAATTGCTTCTGACAGCTTTTCAAAATCGTACGTCGTCCAATTATCACTGGCGCCCCGATTAAATAGCGTCTCTATTCGTTCGAGTGCCCGCGACAGGTAATATTGCTCGCTGTTGTTGTCCATTTTTACTGATAAATATGGTTGGCGTTCATTTGCACTGGTTTGGCAAACACTTGCACACGCTACTGGCGGCCTGTGAATGTAACTTGTCTGTGCTAATCATAAAGTTAAAAAACAGATAGTTATGAACCCAACATTCAAAAAGTTCGTCCTCACCCTCCTGATACTGCACTTTATTGCATTGGCCGCTGTTGCGCAAAAAAAGAAAGCCGCGGCCCAGGAAACGACAATTCCTATGGAGCCTGCTTATTGGCAGTATGATTCAACGGGGATTGAATTTATCATGAACAGAAATGTTAAGGCAATCCATCTCAAAGGTCCATCCCCATTGGTGCTCAAAAACGGGCAATTTTCAAATGGCACCATTGAATATGATGTAGAAATTGTTCGGGGTTTTCCTGGAATTACCTTTCGCGAGTCGGGTGACAGGAAGAACAGCGATCAATTTTACCTGCGGTATTTTGGCACCACGTCACCGGAAAGTCGAACCACCCTTCAATATGCAGCAGTGATCGATGGCATGAGCATGTGGGACCTTACGGATGAATACCAGGCAGGCGCCACCCTCAACATTCCGGGATGGAACCATGTGAAATTGATTATATCAGGAAAACAAATGAAAGCTTTTGTTAATGACATGACCCATCCGGCACTGATAGTGCCTGCCCTGGAAGGCAACCTGGAAAAAGGCGGCCTTGCTTTTTCGGGCGGAGAAGTGACCATTGCCAACCTGGTGATAAAACCTGATGTGGTTGAGAACCTCGATCCGGCCCCGGGTTATATTTCCACATACAACGATACGCGGTACCTGCGTAGCTGGCAGGTGAGCAATGCCAGTGATTTTGCATTTGGAAAAGAGATCGTGCCGCCATTCCAATTTTTAAGCAAGACCTCCACTGGCCCAGGTTTGCCCGATAGTTCAACCAGGTGGACGCCCATAATGGCAGAAGCACGCGGTAATATAAACCTGACGCGGATTTTAGGTCATACGGATTTCAGTAAACGCCGGTTTACCTGGTTGAAAACAACGATTGAATCTGACAGCGCACAGGAACGTCTCCTATATCTCGGCTTTAGCGATGAGGTATGTTTATTCCTAAATGGAGACTTCTTATATTCAGATAAAAACTATTTTGGAACACCAGGCCAAAAATTTCCTCGTGGAAGGTGTACGATTGAAAACACCACGATTAAATTGCCGCTCCATAAAGGCAAAAACGAGATCCTGATCGGGCTGGCCAACTATTTTTATGGTTGGGGTATTGTTGCCCGGCTGGATGATACGGATGGAATTCACCTGACAAACAATAGATAATTGTTCAACCAGGGAAATAAAAGTGCGAACCAATCATAACGATCGGTTCGCGCTTTTATCTTATTCTTATTTACTTATTATAGCTGTAGCTTCTACTTCCAGTAACAGATCTGCTTTAACAAATTGGCTTACTTCCATTGTTGTAGAAGCAGGAGGTTGAGCGAGATTAATATACCTGTCCCTTACTTTTTTGAACACAGGAAGGTTAGAAACATCTGTCAAATAGTTAGTCAATTTGACAACATTTTCCATGCTTCCGCCAGCTTTTTCCACAATACTTTTAATAGACTGGAAAATATGCTCGGCCTGTTGTTCAAAATTATCTTTTCCAACAGTATTGCCCTCAGCATCGAAAGCCACCTGCCCTGATAAAATAATCATTTTGGAGGCTCCCAGGTCAATTTCAACATATTTAGAATATCCAGTGGGTGCAATGTCCTTAAACTTAACCATGATAAATTCGATTTTTGATACAAAGATTACACTAAATTGATAATTTGTACCTTTCTATCTAGCTCAATTATTTTGGCTATACAGTTTACCCCAAAATTAATTTACTCTGTGAAAGATTTTATAAAAAAGGAAATAGCTTTTGAACGGGTAATTTTCTTTAGTGATGCTATCGTAGCCATCGCCATCACCCTGCTGGCGTTGAACTTAAAACTGGAGATCCCACCCGAACACAAAGTAAGTTTTGCGGACCTGCTGCTACCCTGGAGAAACTACCTGGCTTTTATTCTTTCCTTTATCAATATCGCCGGTTTTTGGCGAACCCATCACAATGCATTTCTCTACATTTATAAAATGGACGACCGCATGATGTTTATGAACACCTGCTGGTTGTTCCTGATCATTACTTTACCTTTTGCTACCACACTGGTTAGCGATCACTTCGGCCAGACGCCGGTGATCTTTCTCTATAGCCTGAACGTGCTATGCCTGGCCATTCTACAAAATTCCATCTGGGATTATGCCGATACCAAAAGTTATATTGATAAAGAAAAACTTCCTGAAACCTTAAGAACCCGGTTCCGGCTCATATTTAATTTAGATATGATCAATAGCCTTATCTGTGTGATCCTTTCGTTTTTCTTTCCAAAACTTGCTTTTATATTCCTGTTCTTTAAGTTGCCCATGTTTCTGTTTGGTACTTTCTACCTGGTTGGAAAAAGAAAAAAGCAATTAAACAGTTGAGCTTACATTTGCGACATGAAAGAACAATTAACTACGCTCATTAAGAAATTAAAGGACAACTCTGTAATGTTCAAAGATGTGATCGGGTTTATTGAAATGTACTATCAACATCAACCCACTGCCTTTAAAAACGGGGAGGCTTATAATGAAGCCACTCAAAATCAGGGTAGCGCCAAAGTTTTTTCATTCGCGCAGTTACATAACCTGAGCAAGGAAGACACCCTTTATTTATTTGCTGAACACTATCAATCCGTACTAAATACGCCCAACGGAACTGACCACCAGAACATCAGGCAATTTATGGAGCATGGCTGGTCAGGGATCGCTTTTGAGGGACAGGCCCTGGTTGCGAAATAATTATTTCTGCCAAAATATTACGAGTTCAATTCAATATCAAATGAGCGCAGTAGCAATTTCCACGAATAGTGACCATTACGATGTAATTATTGTAGGTGCAGGTCCCGCAGGATGCTCCTGTGCTATGGCGCTCAAAAACTCCGGATTGCGGATAGCCATTATTGACAAACACCAGTTCCCACGCGATAAGGTCTGTGGCGATGCCATTCCGGGCCGGGCCATTAAATTCCTTCATGAAATAGATCCCCATTTTGCAGCAAGGCTGGCCGCGTTTACGGAAAAGCTGCCTACCCGCAGCACGGTTTGTTATTACAACAACAAGAAACTTGATTTTACCTGGACCCTCGAGGCTTACACCGTTACCCGCGAGCATTTCGATAATTTTCTTTTTGCCCACCTCAAAACAAGTAAGGATACAGATACCCTGGAAGGCATTGCGATAAGCGATATTGTGAGGTCTGAAAATGGATATTCCGTCATTGCAAAGGACAGCAACAAACGATATGATTGCACCATGGTGATTGGCGCTGATGGCATCAACGGGGTTACGGCTAAAAAACTCACCGCCCGCCATATGGACCGGAAACATCATGTTGCCGGCGTAAGGGCTTATTACAGCGGTGTTACGGGCATGGAAGACACCTGCACTGAAGTTTACTTCGACAGAAAATACCTGCCGGGATATTTTTGGGTATTCCCCATTAAAGGCGGTATGGTGAATGCAGGAATGGGCATTTTATCCGACATAGTTGTTCGTAATAAGATCAACGTCAAAAACGCCTTTTATGATTTTATAGAACGGTCGGCTGTATTAAAGGAAAAGTTTAAAAATTCCAAGCACATAGGAACATTACAAGGCTGCGGCCTTCCAATGGGTTCACGATGGGTAGAGATGAGCGGGGATCATTTTTTATTGGTGGGCGACGCTGCCTCGCTGATTGACCCCGTTAGCGGAGACGGGATCGGCAACGCCGTTCTTAGTGGTAAACTGGCGGCGGAGCAGGTGAAACAATGTTTTGCCAGCAACAACTTCAGTGCGGCATTTATAAAAAATTACGATCGCGTTCTATATAAAAGGGCGGGAGCAGAGATGCGCAGAAAAACAAAAGTGCTGAAAACTATGGCCCGCATGCCCTTTCTTTTTGAGGCCGCATTTATCGTTGGCCAAAACAGGGTTATAAAAAAGTTTATGAAGTAAGCGATCCCACCGTTATAATTATTCAATTGACCGGACTTTCCTCAGGTGCAGGTAAAACCACATTAACCGCAGGCGTGAATTTCTCTTGTTTTCCGGGGCTAATCGAGTAGGTGGCGTAGGATTAGTTCCTACGCCGACCTCTCCCACCACCGTACGTACCGTTCGGTATACGGCGGTTCCCTAATTTAGTAAACGCGCATTCAGGTAACAGTCCGTGAAGAATAGAAAGCCCGCATCTCTCAACCGGGTGTTAGTGGCTGTCGTGGACAGTATCCAACTGTTGGCGGTGTGCCAGTAACCCTTCCGGGTGTTAGCATGTTGCCATGCCTTGTATT
>NZ_JBJMLX010000504.1:0-7129 GCF_045805085.1 Niastella sp. | reverse complement strand
TTTTCTTTGCAATACAGAAGTAGTTCTCTAACAAATCCTCTTGGAATAAAAACATAACCATCTCGTTCTTCAAGCATTCTGAAGTAGGCTTCTGTGCCAAACGTATTTTTACCAAGCTTCTTCTTTATGATATATTCAGAATTAACGAAGTTGAGGTTATCTCTTAAAAAGTTTACCAGGCCAGGACTTAAATGTGCTCGTGGAATTTTAATATTATTGGTTAGCGTGATTTGCAGTACTGCTGAATTTGATGAAACTGTTTGTATGTGTTTATTGTCTGATCCTGTAAATGAATTGTATATCTCATCCAAGTGCCGGGTATCCACTTTCTTTATTGTTTGCAAAAATGACCATTGGTCTGGATAAGGTTTATAACTAACCGGATCGATAAAACAGGAATTATTATTATCCAGTGATTTCTTTTGCAATGGTAATGCTATCAGATTGCCGACTCCTTTGCCGGAATGTGAATCCTGGTTAGGAAACAGCCGGTCATAATTGGAATTTTTATCGAAAGGAGAAATAATGCCTGTTGATTCAAGAATGTAAAGCAGGATCCTTCTACTTTTAAAGGCAGGATAGCTGTTTTCAAAAAATATCCATACATGGCCTCCTTGTCCGCTTCGGGAACGTTCAAGATATACCGGCAGCTTATGTCTTTCACAGGCGTCTATAAATATCTTCACTTCATCCTGCCACCTTATTTTACCGGATTCTGATTCATCGAAATCGGCTGCTATGAACCACGAAGAATTATCTGGTAAAAGTGGATAAAGACCAATCACTTCTTTGCCTGACAGATGATTCAATAATCTTTGTTCAGTTAACGGTGAATAGGACTTATTGGCGAAGTCCTTAAGTGTACCGCCATTTGCTTTATGGATTGCATATTCATCCCAATTTAAATCATAAGCAGGCATATAACCACTACGGCCATCTTTTTCCCAGCGAATGGCAAATACGTCTTGTCTTCCTTTGAAAAAAGACATGAAAACCTGCAGTGATTCTTTCGAAATTAGAATCATTATTCTGAGTTGGTAATAATTATGGTTAAATTTCACGTAAGCTATAAATTTAACTTTAATAGCGGAGTCTGTTGTTGCAAGTGTTTGATTTTTAATTAAATGCGAGCTGAGTTATCTCTGTTGAGCAATTTTTCTTATTATTGCCTAAATGATCTCAGATGAAATCCGTCAAAAACTTCAAAATATCGTTAGAGGAGATGTCCTTGAAGGGCAAGAAGATCATTGCACAGCAATCAGAAATCTCCTTTGCAAAAGCTTTGGCTCAAATCCAACTGTTAAAAAGGAATTCGAAAGTCGCTCAATTGTCAAAGAAGAACAGGCTCGCTTCATAAAAGCTTACGCTGAAGATAAAGGGCTCTGGATGCAATCCTTGCCAGCAGGTTCTCAATATCTGACGGAGGGCGGAGAGTCTAAAATTTATCTGGCCCCAGATCAATTGCATGTTATTAAAAATAATGATGCGGTGTACTATGCCACCTGGCTTGAGTACCTCAACAGCCTGGTAATACATAATCTGTTGTTTCCAAATACTGCTTATGAACTTGTCGGTTTTACTGTGGGCAAAGAAGGAGAACTTCGAGCTGTAGTTCTCCAACGTTTCATTGAAGGGGAGCAAGCTGACCTGGCCGACATTAAAGATCATTTAATTTTTAATGGATTTGCACATACCAAGCGCCAGGACTACTTTAATACCGAGTTTGGGTTGATATTAGAAGATATGCACGATGAAAATGTAATAGCCAGAAATGATGTGCTCTTCTTTATTGATACCGTCTTTTATATAATGGAAAGAAAATAAATCTCACGGAATGATTGATGATATTGTCGATATTTTATCTATCAATTGCTTTTCATTATTCATACGCTTAAATAATTCCTTTAATTGGTTCGACCATCTTCCGGCGGACTCCACAGAATAAAAAAGGTTCACTTATAAGTGGGCCTTTTTTGGTGCCGGTTCATGTATCTCTCTATTTGGGCAATCCCAAAAGAAATTACCTCACCACTACTACAACGCCTTTCTCTCTTTTCACTTCTTCATCTTCGAGTTGCCAGATGCAGGTCCATACAAAGGTGCCTGATTGCAGACTGCCCTGAAATATACCATCCCACCCTTTGCGGCTGTCGGTAGAATGGAATACTAATTGTCCCCAGCGATTGTACACATTTAATTCATATTTGACCAGGTTGCCAAATATCAACGGTTTAAATACATCGTTCCTGCCGTCGTTGTTGGGCGTAAAAGCATTGGGAATATAAATCCCTCTCATACAATCTTTGAGTGCAATAGCAATGGTGTCCCTGCCTATACATTGGTACTGATCCTTCACTTCCAGCCAATAGGTATTCGCCTTGGTGATGGTCACTGAACTACCGGTACTGCCCGTACTCCAATTGTAGGAAGAGAAAGTGCGCGCCGGTTTCAGCACATATTTGCTTTTGTTGCAAATAGTGGTATCTGCCGGTAAAAAATCCGTAGGAGCCGCTACCAGTTTGTCTATTGTCATGGTATCTGCTCCTTTGCAACCATGCTGATCGATGACAGATACTGCATACACACCGGGTTGAGTCACCGAAATAGCAGAATCAGTACTTCCGGTACTCCAGGAATACTGACTGAAAACACCTGGATTCAACCGGCCTACCGTTCCTTCACACAAGGGACCATCTGCGCCCAGGTTCGGTACAGGGTTATTGAATACCTGCAATATCTGCAAAGTGTCGGCTGATTTACAGCCGTTGCCGGGGACAACTTTTACCCAATATTTACCCGTATTAAAAACCGTTAGCTTCCGGGCCGTACTGCCTGTGCTCCACTGATACTGACTGAATCCGGCTCCTGCATCGAGCACAAGGCTGTCGCCGGAACAAAACGACGTATCTACGCCTAAATTTATAGCCGTTGAATGATTTACTTTCAACATAATGGAGTCGTATACATAACAGCCGGGTGTTTTTTCGGCGCTTACATAGTACATAGTATCTCTGGCGGGAGCCACGCGGATCGATTGTGAAGTTATACCATTGGCATTGTAATTGGGCCGCCAATTGTAATTAAAGAAGGCTGCTGGCGCCATAATGGCAATAGTATCTTTTTCACATATCGTAACAGTATCCATGCCAATGTCGAATGGAATTGGAGGATGTGGCTTTACCTCCAGTGTATCTCGGAACGGGTTGCCGCAAGAGTCTGAAACCAACACATGATAAATGGCAGGTTGAGTTACCTGTAACACGGAGTCTGTCGACCCATCCTGCCACAGGTAAGTTTTATAGCCTTTATGGGCGTTGAGTTGTATAGTGTTGCCCGGGCAGATAACTGTATCTTTTCCAAGGTAAACCTGGCCATTTGACCGGCGCACACTTACTTTGACAGAATCAGTGAGCAAAGTACAACCTGGTATACTGCCATACAACTTAAACTCGCCGGGATCTTTGAAATTGAACAGGTACATGGAGTCATTCAGTTTCTGGAACGACTGTACCAAGGATGTATCATATTTCAGGAAGGGGCTGGCGCCACAACCAGGATTTTTTCGGGCCGTAAGGATGAGGCTACCAGACACACAAATAGTATCGGCAGAAGGCACGAGTGAAAATGTGTCACAATGCGAGACCTGGCGGCAGGCAGGTAATTCATAAGGTACCGAGTTCCAGGTGGTCAATGTTTTGTTGGTACTTTCATAAAGATCATTGGATACAATAGATTTGAACCCGTAATTGACAGGAACAACTTTGTACGGTTCTGTATAAGTACCGAAATCATCCCAGCCAAGGCAATTGGATGCTGTATCGGAAATATGGAGGTTGAGGAACTCAATTTTATTGATGTTCGAAATGGAATCTCCCAGCAATTTTATGATCAGGTCGCTGCCATCTCCGAGGCGGAGTGCTGCATTTTCATTGGGCATGCCTTCACCTAAATAATACCTACGACGTTGCTTCAATATCTGTCCATCTTTAAACTGTACGTAATATACGTTGGCGGTGTAGCCGCTGAAAATCTCCAACATACTGAATACGCCCGAACCATCCTTGAAAACCTGGATCTTTGTATTATAACTATTGCTGGAATATGGATTCCGGAAGGAATAAGCCTTTACAAAATTGCCCGCCGGGTCTAATTCTACCACACCGGCATGATACATATCTGCAGTATCGGTGGCACCCCAGCGATAATACTTATACTGTGGGCCGTAAAGTGCATAATTTCCGTTGTTCAGTTTTGTTACTCCATCCGCATTTAGAAAACCTACGTAGCCATTGGAATTAGATGCATCTAACGGTTGATAAAACCTGGTTGCGATCGTGTCTCCCGTGTTCTTATTGATCCTGTACATACTGATGCCAGTTCCACCTGTGGTATAGCTTGAAAATGAAACGAGTTCCTGGGATGTTATGTCGAAGCCAATAGGTCTGTCAAAACTGGCTCCCCAGGTATTATAGTATTTGCTCCAGGCAACCGCACCATTGGCAATATTGAATTTTGTAATATTATAACCATCAGACCAGTGGGGGCTGGAAAAGAAGATGTCTCCCGTATAAGGGTCCTGTTTTACATCCTGTATATAAAAATAGGAACCACTGCCGTTTGTGCCCACCTGCCATACCTTTGATCTATATGTTTTACTCCAAATAATATTGCCGTTATTATCTGTGTGGGTAATGATCACATCATCATTACTGGTGACCGGATTATTGGTAGCGCCTGCCAGTAAAAAAGAGCCGTCCTGGAGCTCAAGCGACCTGTAATAATTAATATAACCGTAGGACCGGTGATTAACACTATCGTATAATCGGTTCCATTGCAGGGTGCCGGTATCTGTACACTTCATTAGGAATCCACCACTGCCATAAGGGGCATTGCGGCTTGCCCACTGTCCGCTTATCAGCACGTTGCCATCTGTTAGCATCTGCGAATTGGTGACATAATAGGTCATGGTATCTTCCTGCATAAAATAACGCCCTGAGGTATCGAAACATACGGTGGCCAATAAGCGTGAGGACCGTGCAGACTGCCCTATAGTTTGTAGAGGCTGTTGCCGAAGCTGTAGGGCTAATCTTTTGAAGGAGGCAGGGAGGTTAGCTGCGGGGGGTAATGGGGGGCGGCTGTTTTGATTTCCTTGGTTATGGATCAACTGCATCCGCTGAACAGAATCCGTTACTCTTGTATAGTCAGCAGAGGGTATTGGAGTTTGTGCCAGCGTGCCACAATAGATCAATAACAGAAGTACGGTATACGGGACCTGTTTTCTCGGGTTCATGTTTAGGAGGCGTTCAATATGTAAAACGATGCTGAACGGTTCAAAAATATATTAAAAAGAGGTAAGTAACAATCAGCATTCTTCCTTTCTTTTGCCGGGCAAGTCGACTAACTTCGGCGTATAGGTCCCGAATCGGGCCGGTTACTACGCCGGGCGTTTGCGATGGCCATGACCAATAAATCGGATAGATATGTATCTGGCCGGCTCACTAAAATTATGTTCAAAATCCTGAGTAGTTAAGAAGCAAGTGGTAAATTTGTGCGAATATTTCTTGTAATATGTACAAAATCCTATTGATAACAACCCTCTTTTGCCAGGCAGTATGCACTTATGCGCAACAAAACAATACCGGAACACCGGCATTGGATGTGTTCACCGCCTGTGGCTATATTGGAATACCAAGGGATGGGAAAGTAAAGTTCTATAGTCAGAAATATGATGAACTGAAAAACGACCATCCCTGGATGCTGTCAGGCGAATTCTCTATTCCTGCAGGAACAGTTGCCCTGGCCGGAAATGAGCGGAAGTTGATCATACTGTTCAGGGACAGCATCGTTTTTTATGAAATGAATTATGAAGAGGACCGTGGCCTCAAATGGGAACGTTATAGGGCTTATTCCTTCGATCCAACTGTTAAAATTACACCACAAAACTGGATCAGGAACGCCTACAGCACTGAATGCGACTTCACCTACCTGGAGGGAAACCTTGAAAAAGGATATGCGTATGATGGAGGCAGATGGATAAATCTCAATGAACTGATTTATAAGAACGCAAAACCGTTGCAACCTCTCGTTGTCTGTGGCGATAATAAATACTTCTTTGACTACCAAACGAGTGGCATAGCAGTGGCCCGGGTAACGAAGGAAGCTGTTACCTTCTGTTTGCCCTCAACATTTTCGCTGCTTACGCTAAAAAAGTATATGAAAGCCGAAGAGCTAAACAACCAGGTCAAGGAAATGGAAAGCAAGACATTTATCCTGCCTACAGGTACGGAGAGCGTTTTTATATATCAGTGGGAAACTATTGCAACTGTCAATAAACAGGGAATTGAATTCTTCCTTTATTCAAAAAAAAATGGAAAATGGGAAAAGCAGAATAATATGACCCTGCTTTTTAAATAGTGATCAAACCGGAAACAGGTAACATAAGGGTAGTGCCTTATTGTGCCTGATTCATCAAACGCTTAAAGAATTCTTTTAGTTGGTTCGGCTTAATAAACTCATTTTTCAGTAGCAACTGGATTTCATCGTCTTCTCTGCTTAATTCCTGCGACATATCCCTGTAGTTGGGTCTTTCGGTTTAAATCGCTATACCAACGATTATAAGTATCGAGATTGATTTCGTTTTTTATCCATTTAGCTTCATCACTGTGCAATTGTCGTTCGGCCTCTTCCAATTCAGACTTCTTATGAATCAAGAATTCCCTATTTTCCGACAGCCTTTTATCCAATATTGATTCACTCTCCTGGTAAATATCTTTTATGGTTCGTTAAATACGGCTGGAACATGGGCCACAGATTCTGATGACCAATGATTTTGATTGCGTCATCTAAAAATGCTGCATCAATTAATCTTTGAAAGCGGTGTGGTTCAGCAGCTTGTCTTTGCTTCATCTGGTCAATCATTTTTTGACTCAGTATTTGTGTGGGTCTGTTCAGTTCATCCAGGTAGTTAGGCCCATGATGGCTTTTTAATTCAAAGTCAATGATTGGTAAAAGGATTGGGTAAAAAAGCCGTTAATCAGGAATACCCATCCTATTGAACGAAGGCAGTTTGTTCGTGCTATTCAATAGGAATTAAACTTCGTTTTTTAGGGTCTATTGACCACTGAACCTG
>NZ_JBJMLX010000503.1:0-14758 GCF_045805085.1 Niastella sp. | reverse complement strand
GTATCTGCGTTCACACGTAACTGAGTTCAGTAAGCATTTTTATGTGTGTGGGCCCGATAAGATGATTAGTGATATTAATGCTACTTTGGAGAAGCTGGGGGCGAAGCCGGACGCGGTGGTGTTTGAGAAGTAGGTTTTGAGTTGACCAGTTAACCAGTTGACCAGTTGACCAGTGAGAGAAGGCAAGTTGATAAAGGGAACGAAGTAAGAAATAAAAAGTTAACGGGTTGAAAAGTTGACAGGTTAACAAGGAATAAAAAAAACAAGCCCAGGAAGTTTTAAACCGCCCGGGCTCGTTTCATATAAGAACCCAATAACTTAATAACTTATGAACCTGCACCTACGAACCACGAATGCAAAACTTTATACATCAAACCTCAAACTAAAAAACTAAAGAACTAACAAACTCAATAACTAACGAACTCAATAACTTAAAATTAGAACTAAATAAACCTCTTTCTGGTAGCCCTCGCTACTCTCCTTCGGGCAAGAAACTCTTTCCCAAACCAACCTACCAGCAACAACCCAAATATAAATCCCCCTATATGCGCTGCATAAGCAACGCCGCCACCAGCTTCCTCACCGCCAAGGGCGCCTAAGCCATTCACGACCTGGAAGACAAACCAAATGCCTACGGCAACAAATGCAGGCACCGAAACGATAATAAAGAAGGTAAGAAGATGAACACTTTTGCCGGGGAATAATCGTAAGTAAGCCCCTAACACGCCGGAGATAGCGCCCGAGGCGCCCAGACTGGGGATCAGCAGGCTTGGCCCCAAAATCAATGTACTGAATACATGGCTCAAACCGGCCAGCATACCGCATAACAAATAAAAGAACAGGTATTTTATATGCCCCAGAGCATCTTCTACATTATCACCAAAGATCCATAAGTATAACATATTGCCCAACAGGTGCGCCAGTCCGCCATGCATAAACATGGAAGTAAATAAGGTGAGAAAAACGGGAATGTTGGTAGGCCCTAACCCCGGCATTTCAATAATATTACCGGTAAGCGGGTCCTTTTCTGTTAATGATTGGGTAACAATATCCCGACCGGTTAAGATCTCGGCCGGCACTGTAGAATAACCCAAAGTAACCTCGGAGTTATGTCCCCATTGCTGCCAGTATATAAAGACAAAAATATTAAGCGCTATAAGCAGGTAATTGACATAAGGAAAAGTTTTCCTGTCGCGGTTGTCATCTCCAATGGGGAAAACCATATTTTTTTACTAAAGGTAGGCAAAAGATGTACCGGGATCGTCAGCATTATTTTAAAGAATAAGTAAGAGTAGTATAATAAAAACCACCTATCTGTGGCCCGCCCAGGATGGAGTAGTAATAATGGTTCAGGAAATTGGCAGCGCCCAGTTTTACCGTAAGCGACGGTTTGTTAAACGAGTATTGCACCATGGCATCGGCATTGAAAACAGCCGGCACATTTCCATTCACGAGGAACGACTGGTAATAAAAACTGCTTTGATACCTGGCCGATAAAGAAAAGCCCAGGTTCTTGTATACATTCACGCCTCTTATGCCGCCATTTACCATCCATTTCGGAGTATTGAACCCGTCTTCCAGTCCATCGTTGGCGCTTGTTCTTTTCAGGGTCTGATAACTCGCATTTCCGAACAGAGAGTAATGATTATCGACCAGGTACAGCAGATCGATCTCGGTACCATAATTATGAACAATGGTTTTTGAGTTGGTCCACAGGCGGTAGCGGGCCTGTTTGTTTTTATCATACAGGTAGGCAGGCATCTGCGTGCTATCGGTAGTATTGGGCACACTGCCTTCTATCTGGGCAATAAAGTTCGAATAGAAATTGTAGTAAAGATCTATATCCACAGAAAACCGGTTATTGAACAGAATTGATCTGTACCCCACTTCAAAGGAATGCATTTGTTCCGGTTGCAAATAGGTATAGGTGTTATGCTGTAAAATTCCCTTGTTCTTTTCAATGGCAGCGGCCTGGGATAGGCCCGCAGTATTTACATCTTTATTAACCGCAGCGGTAAATGCGTCGATGGAACTTTTTAACCAGGTGTTTTCAAATACGCCAGTCGACATCACCTTCAACCCACCTACCCTTTTTACCCCTCCGCTGTTGATGTTTGAGAAGCCTTCGAAAATGCTGGGGAAGCGATAGCCGTTCTGATAGGAGAACCGCACAAAATCGTTGCGTGTTAACTCGTATACAGCAGTAAGGCGGGGATTCCATTTCAGGTTGAAATACTCATAACCGGTTCCACGCAATACGGCACTTACCTGTAATTTATCGTGCAGCAATCTTTTTGATGCCTGCACAAAAAAGCCGTAGCTGGTATAATTTAAATTATGTCCGGAGTCGGTTGGATTGATAAAATAATTCCCATCAGGCACAATGATATAATCTCTGAAATCAGCGCCAACCTGCAGGTTAAAACCTGTATGCAGGAATTTCCCCAGGTCAAATGAACCTTCTGTATGCACCAGGTGGGCTTTTACTTTTAATGCAGCGCCAATATCCCAGTTATTTATTTCCTGTAATTGTTTCAGTTTGTCTTTAAAAGCAGCTGTGCCTGGTTGTAACCGGCCGTTATCTGCCGCATCACGCGCTGCATGAAGGGCTGCCAACACATCTGCTTTTGCTGCATAAGCAGTATTAAACGCATTGGTATAATCTGCAAACCATTTGTTATTGTCTTTAAAACTCAGGTCCATGGTTTCTGCCATCGAGCGCAGGTTATAAGAGTGGCCGGTATTTTCTGAAGTAATATAAGCACGTGCCTGAAACAGGGCATTCTTAAACTGAACAATGTGCTGTTGCAATAAATAATCCTGCAGGCGAAAGCGGTTCGACCGTTGATAGGTATTGTTCAGAAAAGCAGTACGGTAGGTATAAGAGAGCTGTGCATTTTCTGTAGGCCTGAAATAAAGAGAAACATCTCCCTTTACATTTTGCAGGTTGTAATCAGCCACCTCGCGCTCGTAATAACCAGTGCGCGCCACTACGTAATTCTTTCCGGCCAGGGTAAGCGTTTTGCGGTTGGATGATTCATTGCCATAGCCATTTACGGCATCGTACGCCGGATTATCGGCGCCATATAAATTGGTGGTAGCATTGCCGTTGGGGAACAGATCGCTCCGGTTATCGGCTACCCAGTCGTACCCGCGGTTGTAACCTGCATTTATTTTAAAGGCCCATTTTTTACCAATGGCTTTTGCCCAGCGAAAGTTGGTTTCATTATATAATCTGGCCGATACATTATTGGGATCGTTCACATGGTTCACCGCCACCTGTTGTTGTATACTAAAACCTTGTGTGGTGAATGGGTCCTTCGTTGTAAAGTTCGCCAGTCCGTTGGTGGCGTTCATCCCATATAATGCTGATGCTACGCCCTGGATCACTTCCACATGGTCGATGTCGAGGTCGCCGGGTGATAATGCATTGGCAATGGGAGCGCCAATATGGGGCGTCTGGTTATCGACATTTTCGATCATTTGTACAAAGCGCACATTGGTAGTATTTGAAAAACCACGCGTATTGATGATCTTGAAACCCATACTCGGTACAATCATATGTACGCCCTTCATACTGCCGATGGCATCAAAGAAGCCGGGTGATGCGGTTTGTTGTATTTGGGAGTTGCTCAGTTTCGAAATGCTCACGGGGGCGGTGAGTTGCTTTTCCTGTAAGCGGGATGCTGAGATCACGATCTCCTGTAACACATGTACTTTATGGCTGGTATCTGGCTCCGGCTTTTGTTCCTGCGCAACCATAATAATAGCAGATAAAGTACATGCTATAACACATAGCATCTTTTTAAGATAACCCATATATAAGTAGTTAGCTCGTTATTCCCGTCAATATATAACGATACAAACCTAGGGAATTCACTTCGGCTTTCCAAAAATGAAGTGGGGCAGAGAAAGTTGATCAGTTAACCGGTTGACGAGTTAACCAGGGAAATGCAGGGCAGAAGGCAGAGGGCAGAGAAAGTTGACCAGTTAACCAGTTGACCAGTTAACCAGGAAGAATGCAGCGCATGAAAGAATTAGGCAAAAAATCAGAGGCCGGCAATAGAAGAGCGCTCTCCTATTGCTGGCCTCTATCGTCAATCATTTGTTAACCCTATCAACTTGCCTTCCTTCAACTTGTCAACTGGTCAACTGGTTAACTGGTCAACTGATCAAAACGTATACCCATCATTCTGCGACAAATCCACGTTCAATTCCCGCTCCGCCTGAGGTATCGGAAACAACAACCTGTTCTTATCAACCTGGTAAGCGTTAGCCGGCAGGTAATTGTACAACTGTTTCTGCTTTACGCCAAACGCATTCATCACATCAATGGCTTTGCCGGTGCGAACCAGGTCGTGCCAGCGATGATTTTCGAAAGCCAGCTCTACCCTTCTTTCATGCGCAATGATGTCGGTCAATGCAGCGGGGTCAGTGGTGGTGATGTTATGGGTGGCGTTCCCGAAAGCGCGTGTACGCACTTTATTCAGCGGCACCAGGGCTTCGGCTGATTTGCCTTGTAAGTTCTTTGCTTCCGCCAGCAGCAGCAAGGCATCGGCATAGCGGTATATTGGCCAGTCGTCATTAGTGTTGTCGGGGTTGGTATGCGGGTTCAGGTATTTTTTAATATAGGGTACGCCTGTTTTGCCGGCAGCCGGTGTATAATTAATAATACTTTTATTGGCTGTGATGGTGAAGATGTTGCTGGCATTGTAAGTGCCTTCTGCAACTGCAATGGAAGCATCTTTGCGTTTGTCATCTGTTTCATAGGCATCTATCATATCCTGCGTAGGGGTGTTCCAGCCACCTATTGTACTGTTGTCATATTTTTGGCCGGTGATTGGTGTTGTATTGCCTGTGCGGGGTAAAAAGTAATAAATAAACTGGCTTTGTTGTCCGCCCAGCAACCCTTCGAGATATTGTACTTCAAAGATCGATTCTTTGCTGTTCTTGTTGGTGGTTGAAAACACATCGGCATAATTGGCCAGCAGATCATAGCCCATTCCAGACAGCGTATTGAGCAGTGCTTCTGCATCGGCATACTTCTTTTGCTCCATATATACTTCTGCCAGCAACATGGTGGCCGCTCCCCTGGTAGCCACACCGCTTTGTTTACCACTTACAAATACCGGATTGGCCAGTTTGGCAATGGCGTCTTTGGCGTCGTCTACAATTTGCGCATACACTTCAGTTACAGATGCACGGGGAAGAAAAGCCTGTTCTGCATTTGTTACTTCATGAATAAAGAGGGGCACACCGCCAAAATACCGAACCAGTTTAAAGAAATTGAAGGCTCGCAGGAACTTTGTCTGTCCAACAATATCAGCCTTTGCTGCATCAGAAACCGTACCGGCATCTATGCGATCGAGGATGATGTTGCAGCGTGAAATGCCTTTGAAGCAATGGAAATATATATTATTGCTATAGTTATTGGTGGGATCGTCAACAAAGTCGGCAATATTCTCGCGCATCACATACGCCGTGCCGCGGTTAACGGCATAATACTGGTAATGGGTATTGTCTGACCGCATTTCACCGGTGTAAAAATCATTATCCTCCAGATCGCGCAGCGGCTGATAGGCGGCCGTGAGCGCCATTCTGAATTGCGCTTCCGTTTTATAGAAATCAGCCACAGGGATCTCATCTTCGGGCGACAGATCAATAAAATCTTTTTTACAGGATATAACGGTCATCGCCAGTACCGCTATGATAAATATCTTGTTCAAAACATTGTTTTATAGTGACCAGGATAAATTATTTAAAGCTTGCTGATAAACCAATGGCAAATACTCTGGGTACCGGATAGCTGTTCTCATCTATCCCGATACTGGTGCCGTTCAATCCATCCAGGCTCACCTCAGGATTGATACCGGTATACTTCGTCCAGATCAACGCATGTTGAATGCTGCCAAACACCCGAAAATTCTTCAGCGCTACATTTGATTTCAAGGGAAGCGTATAGCCCAGCGTGATATTTTTTACCGAGAGATAAGAACCATCTTCCACCCACTGGCTGTTCACCGAACGGCCGATAGCGGTAGTGCCTGTCATGGTTCTGGGATAGATGCCTGAACCTGGGTTATCAGGCGAACGCCAGCGGTCTTTTACTGCTGCGAGCAAACCACGTGCGCCATCGAGGTTGGAGAGATAAGCCCATTTGGAAGGATTCAGGATCTTACCACCATATGAACCAGCTATTGTTATTGACAGATCGAAATTCTTATAGCTTAACTGATTACTGAAGCCAAACAGGAAATCAGGATTGGGATTACCGATAAATGTGCGGTCGCTTTCATTGATCACTTTATCCGGCACCACATCTTTCATCTTTATAGTTCCGATATCTGAGCGGGCGCCAGAGAGGGCCGATTTGGGAGAATTGTCAAGATCGGCCTGGTCTTTATACAATCCGTCAAATACAAATCCATAGAACTCACCCAGTGCATGTCCTTCCTGGTTGCGATAATAATCGGAAGAAGTGGTATTGTTGCGGCGAATAAAGCCTGGCGCCAGCAACTTTTTTATCTGGTTCCGGTCGAACGACATATTCCACGAAGCATTCCATTTTACGGGACCGGTAAGAATGGCGCCGCTCAATGTGATCTCATGTCCCCAGAATTCGAGCACACCCACATTGGAAGAAACACTGGCGTATCCTGAGGCGCGGGGAATGGGTCTGGCCTGAATAAGTCCATCGGATAATTTATGATAAAAATCGTAGATCAATGAAAAGCGGTTATTGAATAAAGTTACATCCACCCCAAGGTCGAGTTGTTTATTGCGTTCCCAACGAAGATTGGCATTTTGCAAAGTAGTAATGGTAGCACCGGGTACCAGGCCGCCATTGAACACATAGTTGTTGCTGGTTACATGCGCCAGGCTGGTATAGTTACCGATATTATTATTACCGGTTATCCCATAGCTGGCCCGCAATTTCAACAGGCTGATAGCCCGGAAGCGGTCCATAAAATGCTCATCGCTCACGATCCAGCCGGCAGAGATGGAAGGGAAATTACCATAGCGCGTATTGGCGCCAAAGCGGGAGGAGCCATCGCGGCGAATAGCACCCGACAACAGGTATTTGCCCCTGAAATTATAGTTGATCCTGCCAATAGTAGAGATCAATGAATAAGCGGTGGCATTGCTCGATCCGGCCGAGATGGCGGTAGCAGCACTAATATATTCCACATCGTCACTGGGGAAATTGGTACCGGTAATGGTATTGCTTTCCTGTTTGAATTGCTGGGCTGAATAACCGGCCAGTAATTCAAGATGATGGTCATGGAATAAGGTCTTTGAATAATTCAACCAGCCTTCCGCCGTCCAGGAATAATTATCAACTGAACTGCTGATACCCTGCGCGATATTGCTGGTTGAAATAGACATGGGTGAATACCGGTTACGGGTTTCGGCGCCTTTATCCAGGGCCAGGTTCCCTTTTAGGAATAACCCGGTTATTATTTCATAGTTTACATATGCATTACTCAGGATGCGGGTTGTTTTATAATCATCCTTTGTTTTTATAAGCTGCGCATATGGGTTCACATTTGACACCATCCCGGCAGAGTTCACGGTCAAAGGCATATTGCCATTGCTATCTATGGGCGCAATTAACGGACTGGCCTCTACAATTTTTTCTATCAGGCTATTTACGCCTTCGGTGGCCAACCGGTTATTATGATCGATGCGGTAACTGGGCGCAATGCCAAAACCCATTTTTAATTTATTGTTCAGCAGGTTGAAGTCCTGGTTGTAACGCAGTGAGAATAATTTAGTGCCGGTATTGATGACCACCCCTTCCTGTGTCTGGTAACCGGCCATCAGGGTGGAGGATGATTTACCGTTGGAAGAGGAAACGGCAAGGTCATAGTTCTGGATAGGCGCTTTGCGCGTTAAGGCATTGAACCAGTTGGTACCCGCTCCATACCGCTCCGGGTTTTTGTAATCGGCTGCTAATGTGCCGGTGCCTTCATACTTAACCTTATCTTCATAATATTCATTTTCAAATTCTGCAAACTCGCGGGCATTCATCACTCCGGGCCTGCCCTTTTGCGGTATTACCTGGGTGCCATAGAATGTATTGAACTCCACTTTGGGATCGCCGGTTTTGGCGTGTTTGGTGGTAATCAGCACTACGCCGTTGGCGGCTCTTGATCCATACAGCGAACTGGCCGACGCATCTTTCAGAATGGTAAAGGTTTCAATTTCCGACGGATTGATATTATTGATACTGCCGGTAATGGGTATACCATCTACTACAAACAACGGCTGGTTGTCTGATGACAGGGAAGCGGCGCCCCGAATGCGAAACTCCATGCCTCTGCCCGGCGCTCCGCTATTCTGCCCAATCTGTACACCAGCAACCTTACCCTGCAACTGTTGTGCGAACTGCCCTACCGGCATATCTTTCACATCAGATGCATCCTGTTGTACAATGGAACCGGTCACTTCCTGTTTACGTTGTTTACCATAACTCACTACCACAACCTCCAGGTTAGCGGAGCTTGCTTTCATCACCACGTAGATGGCCTCTTCCTTTTGCGGATCCAGGTTTTCTTTACGCACCACCTGTGTCTGGTAGCCTATATGTGAGAAGGTGAAGACATAGGCGCCTTTTCCCGCATGGCTTTCAAATTTGAACACCCCTTTTTTGGTGGTCACCGCTGATCGTTTCTCCTCTCCTGCTTCATTCTTCATATCGATGGTTACGCCTTCCAGGGCTTCTCCCTGTTCATTCTCCACCAACCCTTTGATGCCGGGTTTAACGTCCTGGGCCTGCAGGGGCAAATCCAATAAGGAAGTTACCAATACCAGCAGCAGTCCCATCAGGACAAACGGCCGTTTTGTAAAGGGCATAGTATGCCCTTTCACTACATTGTAGCGCTGTGTCATCTTACTTAATATTTAATTAATGAGATTTCCGGATAATAAATCGGTTACCTGCTTCTTTGATGTTCAGATCGTACAAAATGGAAATACGGTTCAGGACCTGGGATAAGGAATCTTTCTCCCGGATGCGCCCGGTGAAGATCATATCGACTAGTGTTTCTTTTTCGTATTGTAAGCGAACGCCATACCCTTTTTCTATAGCGGCCAGCACATTCGCAATGGGTTCATCTGTAAAACTGGCGGTTACCCCGGTGCGTGATCCCCATGAAGGCGCGTGTTCTTTTGCCAGCGCCGGTTGTTGTACCATGGCTTTACCTGTTTCTATATTACAGGTCACCTGCATGCCGGGCGTGAGGAACACCTCTTTCATAGGTGCGGCATTACCAGTAGTAATATGCTGCACCACCACCTTACCGGTATGCAATGCTACCGAGATATCATTGTTGCCCGGCCATGCTGTAATGGTGAATGAGGTACCTAATGCCGTGGTGGCAATATCATGACTGTACACCGTAAATGGTCTGTTGGGATCTTTTGTTACCTTGAAAAACCCTTTACCGCTCAGGTAAACATGCCGGTGTTTGTCAGTGAAAGGAGCTTCATACCGCAATTCACTGCCGGCAGATAATTCCACTTCAGACCCATCCTGTAAATGAACAGTCTTTTTTACCCCGGTCTGATTGCGGATAGCAATAACCTGTTCCTTTGGAATAATAGTGTTACTGGCAACGGTGATTGCTTGTTTTGTTGAAAGACTATAGTATAATACGAGCGTTCCGGTAACTACCACCAGCGCCGCCACGGCAATTTTTATAAACCGCATCCGCCACACAGCAGCTTCCTGCCGTTGCTCGTATTCAGCTAATTGTATATTATTTACTATTGACCTGAACAGCCCTGCCTTGTATTCGGTCGCCTGTTCACTATTGTCGTTTTCATATAGCGGCGCACCTGCATCCCCCTGTTGCCGGTACCAATTGGCATACTCCTGCAGCTCTTCTTCCGTAGCTGTATTGGTCAGAAACCTGTCGAGTAAATATTGCAACCGGTCGTTGGTCATGCACGCGCTTTTTATCATTATCTCACAATCCGCCATTTCCCCCCATGCCTTCCCCCATAAAAAAGATCATTTCATTGTAAGTTCATCAAATATTCATCATAAGATAATATTGAGATTTTTTATATTGCAGATACTTTTGCGAGCCAAACCAGCCAACATCTCTAACAGTAGCAACCATACTGCTTCTTTACTATGGACTGCCATACGACAGGGCGATGAAAAAGCTTTTGAACTGTTGTATAATAATACCGTACTACCACTCACCAACCAGGCCTACAATATTTTAAAAGACCGGGAACTTGTTAAAGATCTTCTGCAGGATGTGTTTGTAAGTTTGTACACCCGGCGGCATGAACTGCCTGCCGACCTGAACATTGTTGGGTATTTAACCAATGCCGTGAAGTATAAAGTATCTACGCATTTGCGGGACCAGCTTTCGCGCAATACGCACCATGTGGCTATATTGCAACTGGAACAACAGGAAGCATTCTCCCAAACGTCCCCTTATGAACAACGGGAGTTAAAGAACCGCATCAGGGAAAGCATCGATACCCTTCCCGAAAAATGCCGCCAGGCGTTTATGCTGAACCATTATGGCAGTATGAGCTATAAAGACGTTGCGCAGGAAATGGGCATCTCTGTTAAAACAGTGGAGAAACATATCGGCAAGGCCCTACAGGTATTACGCAGGGAATTGAATGAAGAAAAATTGATCCCGATCGCGCTTATATTATTGAGCACGTTACCGCGCAATTTGTAATTCCTTTAAAAATTTCATGATGGCCTTATTCATTTCGGAGTGTTGAGCTGCCGGAAACTCACCATGTTTTCCACCCGGTACGGTCATGAAGACCGTTTTAACACCGGCTTCTTCCAGCTTTTTATGCAGCTCCACTGATTCTTCGTATGGTACTATCGGATCGGCATCGCCATGCACAATAAAAACGGGCGGGTTGTTCTTATTGACATAGCTCATTGGTGATACCGATTTTATGAAGGTTTCGTCCTTTGCTTTATCGCCTAACCAGTCAATGGCCGATTTGCTGGTAATGTGCGGACCATACGCCCAGTCATTCACATCGGTAATCCCGTATTTGTCGATGATGGCGGCTACTTTTATATTTTCTACCCCCGCGCAATTACCATCAAAGCGGTGATCGTTGCCCAGCAGACCGGCCATCAGGGCCAGGTGCGCGCCGGCGCTGCCACCCATGATCACGATCTTGTTTACATCTACATTCAGTTCTTTTGCATTTTTGATTATATAGATCAGGGCACAGCGGGCGTCTTCCACCGCAGCGGGTGCTTTTGCCTGCGGCGTGAGGCGGTATTCAATATTGGCTACGGCAAAACCGGCTTTGAAGAAAGAGTTAAACCCCGTTTGCGATTCCTTGGCGCCGTGGTTCCAGCCACCGCCATGGATATTTATTACAATGGGCACTGGTCCTCTTTCTTTAGGCGCCAGGTACAGGTCCATCTTTTGCTGCCAGCCGGGGCCCCGGGTGTATACCACATCTATCTGTGGGGTGTAACCGGCCGGGTAAGTTACTTTTTTGGCAGAATCGTCCTGGGCGCACGATCCCAGGCAGGCCATTAAGCCCGCAAAAATGAATGAAGTATATTTCATCTGATATTTAATATTTTACATTGGCCAGATGGATCTTACCAGTGCAAAATTTTCATTGCTTATATGTTTAATGAAAATTTTGCACTGATAAGGTTCATTTTAGATCGGTTTACGTATCGCGGTTATCCAATTGATCGGTTACTTCAAAAAATCTTCCCGGTGGGGCGAGAACACATCTATCAGCATTCCGGCTTCCAGGCATACGCAACCATGTAACACATTTGGTGGCACATAGTACCCATCGCCTTTGCGAATGATCTTTTTTACATCGCCAATGGTCATTTCAAATACCCCACTGTCAACATAAGTGGCCTGTGAGTGCGGATGCTGGTGTACAGCACCCACTCCGCCTTTTTCAAACTTTGCCTTTACCAGCATAACCCGGTCATCATAGCCGAAGATCTGTCGTGTAATGCCATTGCCAACGTCTTCCCAGGGTATGTCTTGCTCAAACTGAAACTCATTGCTTTGGATCATAAGGCCTGTTTTATGGTAATAAATGATTGTTGGTTGTTGTAAATATATCATCCAAATGCGCTGCCATTGCACCAGCCGCCGCATCCGCATCCTGGTCGGCAATGGCCTGCAATATCTCACGGTGCCCGGTCATGGCCTTAATACCGCGGTTATCGCCACAAATCTTTTTCTCTACTATGTTCCGGATGATATCGGGCAATAACATCAACAGCATACTTTCAAATACCGGGTTCTTAGTGGCATTGGCAATACGCAGGTGAATGAACATGTCTTCCTGGATGGCATCTTCCTTATTGTTTATTTTATTGTCGTAGTCTTCCACGGCACTCCGGATCAATGCCAGGTCTTCGTCGGTACGGCGCATGGCTGCCAGCCGGGCGGCATTGATCTCCATGTAATACCGGGCCTCGATCAAAGCAGAAAAATCGTCTTTATTAAAATTGATGATATCTGACAGCACGCCCTCGATCATTTTTATGCTATAGCCCGATACATAGGTGCCGCTTTGGGGCGAGGTTTTCAGCAACCCGAAAAACTCCAGCTTGCGAATGGCCTCGCGCACATAACTTCTGCCCACGCCCAGTTTTTCCGCCAGGACACGCTCGGCCGGTAACCGGTCACCCGGTTTTAACTGCCCGGAAACGATCAGCTGTTTTAACTGTTGAATGATCCTGTCGGTGGGACTTTCAAACTCTATGCTTTTTATACTGTGTATAAGATCTGAGGTCTCCATAAGGCTGTATTTATTCCAGGTGCAGTTTGTTTTGCAATCGTTTCAAAATAGGGCAATCTCAAAACCAAAATTGGTTAACCAAAACCGGTTGACCAAATGTAGGGTATATTCCGCGCTAACTAAATTTATTTCAGCGGATTGAGATGTGGGAGTGGAAGGATAGCTGAATTTCCAATGATGTACTAAACTACAATTTCTCCCACCTTCTTCCTGACATGGTCCAGGGCATGTCCCGAACTTCTCCCACACTTCTCCCACTCTTCACTGGAGAACCCGGGAAAAACCGGGAGAAGTGTGGGAGAAGTCATGGATCAGTCTGCCAGGAGGTCTGAACCGGGATGAATGGGATGGCGGGATATGTACGTAAGACTGTAGGGTGATTGTGTGCGTATTCTCTGGGTATTCTCTGGGTATACTCTGGACATTCTCTGAGGATACTCATGGAGCAGTATAGCTCCAGAGTGTTGTCTTGTACTGAAAAAACTTTACAGGGGAGGAAGTTAATACTGGAATAGCTTTACAATAGTTCACAATTATACGGATAAGGCTTTACAGTTTTTGAGCTTGCCCTAAAATAGCTTTACAGGGGGACTACGTTTTTTAGGTTTCCAAAGCCTGGTCAGTTGGCCGGTGGTTAGGTGAGCCTGCTCCGGTGTTAGGTTTCCACAACTCATATGTGGCCTGAGGCGATTATATACGTCTATAGCGTGATGGGTAGCCGGTATTGCGTCCCTATAGCTTGCGAAGATGGTATCCAACCCCAGTTCTGTTTTTAGGATGCCGTTGACCCTTTCAGCAATTGCATTATCGTAAGGGCTTCCCGATTGAGTCATACTGATCTGTATGTTATTACCCTGCAAAATATCGATATAAGCATCGCAGCAGTATTGAATGCCTCTGTCGGAGTGATGGATAAGGGATGATGGCTGGCCAATACGCAGGCCGGATAAAGCTTTATTCAATGCGGTCATAGAACCCTGGGCCCTTAAATATTGGCTTAAATGGTATCCTACAATCTTCCTGGAATAAGCATCGGTAATAAGCGACAGATAAATAATACGCAGGTAAGTAATGTCACTGACCCACAGTTGTTCAGGAGCGTTTAGTTGCAGGTTTTCAATAAGGTTAGGCCATTTTTTATAGTGGTGCCATGACCAGGTAGTGCGCACATATTTCTTTTTGGGCTTAATTAGTAAGCCATGCTCCGATAACAATCTAAAGAACCGGTCCCTGCCAATGGCAATGTGATGGAAATTAAATTCTTCTTTGAGCATTCCAAGGAGTTTATTACCACCTACACGGGGTAAATAGAGGCGCCTGGCCGTTACTAATTCAATTATTAGCATCTCCTGCATATTTTCATCTGAATGACGCCACAGGTGATCATAATACGCCTGTCGGCTTTTACCAAACAGCCTGCAAAGCTTTGCCCATCCTATAGTCTGATGGTGTTGCTTCATTTCATGGACTGTTTGGTACCAAACTTTTTTACAATATCAATTCCCAACTCCTTTTGGGCTATTTCTATAAGTGTTTCCAGGGCTTCTATTTTAAGATTAGCCTCCTGCAGGGCTTTATACCCCTGTTTATCACTTATCCTCTTTGATTCTATGGTTTGTTGAGGCTGCAGTTCATGACCTTGTGGATATCTCTTATTGTACCATTTGACAAATTCCCTGACAACGCTGCCCCCGTTAAGGCCGTATTTTTGGGCTAGTTTCCCATACCCCAGGTTGGATGTAAGATATTCTCTCGCTACAGCAATTTTTAAGCTCGATTCATAAATTGGCGCTCTGCCTTGTTTGTTTGGTGTATTCATATCTTAAAATCAATTATACATATTTGCCCCCTAAATATGTAAAGTGATTTCAGGACGAGACAACTCCCAGACAACTCTCTGACCACTGTTAGTAAACTACCTGAGCATTCCGCTACAGTCTGTCTCGTACAATCCCAAACGTCGCGCCATCCC
>NZ_JBJMLX010000502.1:0-3453 GCF_045805085.1 Niastella sp. | reverse complement strand
GCAGCCCGGTTCACCCAAATATAAAGACCTTGGCGGTCCCGATGGAAAACCTGATGGTAAAGTGGATGCGGATAATGACAGGACCATCATTGGCTATGCGCAACCCAAATTCTTTGGTGGTTTTAGCCAGAGCTTTAGTTACAAAGGATTCGAGTTGAATGTGTTTGCCAATTTTGTGTATGGTAATAAAGTGTTCAATGCAAATAAACTGGAATATGCCAGTTCGTATGGCTCCCAGGTGAATATGCTCACCATTGATAATAACCGCTGGAAAATGATCGATGAGAATGGTAACTCCATTCAAAGAGTGGTAGGTATTTCAGGGACCAATTATATACTCGGTGTTGATCCGGAGACCCTGAGCAATGCGAATGCACATGCCGCTATCTGGTTCCCTTCCACCAGCGTGAACGGGTTCTATTCACAAAGTTATGCGGTGGAAGATGGGTCGTACATCCGCATCAACAACGTTACGCTGGCATACAATGTGCCAAGGTCGCTGATCGCTAAAATTAAAATGATAAACCTGCGGATATATGCTACGGTGAACAACCTGGCTACCATAACCGGTTATACGGGGTACGATCCCGATGCCAACACCCGCCGGGGAGATGTTACTACTTTCGGAGTAGATTATGCTGCTTATCCCAGGTCAAGGACATTTGTTGCCGGTTTGAATATTAGTTTTTAACCCATCAACTTTATTACAATGAAATCAGGATTATATAAAACAACGATTATAGTCTCCATGCTGTCAATTGCCAGCACCACCTTTTTATCATGTAAAAAATTTCTGTCGCCGGAAGCTACTTCTTCTTTCGATACAGAATTTATATTCGACAATATTCCTAACGCACGTAAAGGATTGTTGGGTGCTTACAATTCCCTGGCCGGCGATTATGGGTATGGTATCCGTATCAGTGGCTACTGGTCTTACGATTCAGATGAAATGCAGAAGGGGACCAATTCACCCACTACCGACGAAGGACAACTGCTGGCAAAATACATGGGTATACCCAGTAACCTGAACATCACCAACCCCTTCAATCAAATGTATCAGGGAATAGAACGCGCTAACCTGTGTATATACAATATTCCCAAAATGAACCTGTATCTTAATGGCAGTCCCCAGCAACAGGCACAGCTGCAACGGATGTATGGCGAAGCCCTGGTATTGCGTGCTCAGTATTATTATGAGCTTTGCCGCAATTTTGGGGATGTGCCTGTACAATGGCAGCCATCGCAATTTGAAAAAGATCTGTTGAAACCCCGTACCAGCCGGGACACTATTTACGATCACCTGCTGGATGATCTGAAATATGCTGAAACATTAATGCCCTGGAGAACAGAGGTGGGTGCGGTTGGCGATCAAATTGATCAGCGGTTTACAAAAGGCACAGCCAAAGCATTACGAGCCAAAATTGCGCTCACCCGCGGTGGTTACGAATTACCTGTAACCGGAGGTCCCCTGGTTCGTGCCGAGAACTATAAGGATTATTACAAGATCGCTCATGACGAGTGTGCAGAGATCATTGCCAACCCGTCACAGCATGGTTTGTTACCCTCTTATAAGGCGCTTTGGAAGAATTACCTGCTGGCGCATAATACCAACGATCCCGCTGGTGAATTTATAATGGTGGCATCGATGGCAGCCGGTAGTGGTTCCGACAGTAAACTCGGTATTCAAACCGGAACAAAAATGAATGGGACGGGTGGATTATCCGTTGCGGTATTGCCTACCTATTTTTATATGTTCGATTCAACTGATCTCAGAAGAGATATCACCTGTGTGCCTTCTGAAGTTATTTTCGATACCATTAAAATAGGGCATGCCATCAGCGCTATTCATGATGGTAAGTTCAGAAGAGAATGGGTTACTAATCCCGGTTTTGTTTTCAGTAGTGGAAAAGCTACGGAGTCTGCACTGCCTGCCACAAATAACAGTTTACAGAATATGCAGCTGGCCTGGCCGCTGATCCGTTTTGCCGATGTATTGCTATGGTATGCTGAAACAGAGAATGAACTGAACGGAGCGCCTACAGCTGCTGCTATTGATGCGGTGCAGCAAATAAACCTGCGTGGCCATGGAGGCAGCTATAAAGAAAATGCGCCTGTTATTCCAACCACAAAAGATGGGTTCTTCAAATTCCTTGTTAAAGAAAGAATGCTGGAATTTGGTGATGAGGGTGTTCGCAAGTATGATCTTATGCGTTGGGGCCTGATGGCTACTGCAATTGCTGAAACCAGGGCAAGAATGAATGCCTGGGCAACCGCTACTGCAACCAATCATCCCTCATTTACGTCATATTCGTATATGGAAGATGGACCAGCTTACGCCAGGGACGCTACCCAATTGCCAACGTATTTATATTATGTGAACAAACCATCCCGGTCAAATGCAGATGATTTCAATCCATTTCTGAATTCATTTTACCACCCGGGGCCAACAACGAGTGCACCATCAGGACAAACAAGAGTAAACTGGTGGTTGGGCGGAAGCAGTCAGTTGACCTTTACCAATTCATTCGCAATGGGCTTTACGGCAGGGAAAACCGAACTGATGCCGATACCGCAAACCCAGCGCGATGTAAATCCAAACCTTTCACAAAACTTCGGTTATTAAAACCGGTCTTATATTGATTATGATGAAAAAAAATAAGCTCGCAGCTGGTATGATGGCAATGATCTGTTTGCCAGGCGCCTTCCTGCATGCACAAACCAGCAAAGAGAAAGGACCCTTTTCCTGGAACAATCTGCCCACCGTTGAGCAGCCCGTTTTTAAACCAGACACTTTTAATATTGTACAGTTTGGTTCGGTTGCAGATGGACTTACACTGAATACAAATTCCATCAACAAGGCCATTGCCACCTGCAGTGGAAAAGGTGGTGGCGTGGTGTTGATCCCCGGTGGTATCTGGTTAACAGGTCCGGTTGAAATGAAAAGCAATGTAAACCTGCATCTAGACCGGGACGCCATCCTGTTGTTTACAAAAGATTTCGATCAGTACCCACTGGTAGAAGGAACGTATGAAGGAAGCCGTTCGGCCCGTAATCAATCACCTATTCAGGGTACCAACCTGGAGAATATAGCTATCACAGGCCGTGGCGTTATTGACGGAAATGGCGATGTATGGCGCATGGTAGGCCATGATCGGCTTACTGAATCGCAATGGAAAGCAAAAGTAGCCTCTGGCGGATTGGTAAGCAGCGATAACAGGATCTGGTTCCCGTCGGCAAAAACAAAACTGGCGTTTGAACAAAAACGGGGAACAGCTTTGTTGCCCGGACAAACCCTCAAAGATTTTGAAGACATCAAGGATTTTTTACGCCCCAACCTGGTGGTGCTTAATAATTGCAAAAAAGTGTTGCTCGAGGGCGTGACTTTTCAAAATTCACCAGCCTGGTGTTTGCATCCTGTTTTGTGCCAGGACCTCACCGTGCGTAATCTTTTTG
>NZ_JBJMLX010000501.1:0-6049 GCF_045805085.1 Niastella sp. | reverse complement strand
GACAGTGACAACGATGGTATGCCCGATGCCTGGGAAACAGCACACAAATTAAATCCCAAAAACGCAGCAGATGCGGTAAAAGACCGCGATGGTGATGGTTATACCAACATCGAAGAGTTTATCAACAGCGTGGTAAAAGATAAAATGTAAATTAATTTTCGCTGTCTATTATGCAGTCATTACAAGGCCATCCTGACAGTCAGGATGGCCTTCTTTCTTTCCGTGTCTTTTTGTAAAACAAGAATGGCATAAAAAATACTTTTAAAACCCTGTCCAATCCTGCAAAGTCGATCGTCATTAGTTTTTAACACCAAAATTTCAAAACATGGGACGAGTAATTTGCATGATCAATAGCACGCCCGACGGGTTTACTGACGGTAAATATGCCACTACCGATGAAGAATTTTATGAGTTTGTACACGGGCTGCTGGCAGCAACCGGGACTGTAGGCTTTGGCGCCAATACGTTCGAATTGTTTCAGGGTCTCTGGCCCGCCAGGCTTGAGGACCCAGACGCACCAGCCTACCAGCTAAAGATGGCCAAAGCGCTGCACGACAAACACAAGGCCGTTTATTCATCGAGCCTGAAAACAACCACCTGGAACAATTCAACCATTGAACCCAAAGTGGATGCCGAACAGATCAACGCCTACAAACAGAAAGATCGGAAAGGATTATTGACAATTGGCAGCCTGGGTTTGGTAGCATCATTAACAGACAAGAACCTGGTAGACGATTATTACTTCTGCTTTCAGCCATTGATCGCAGGCAGCGGTGAGGTCAGGCTTTTTGACAAGTTGAACCTGGATGCGACCCGCCCGTTAAAATATGAAGACAGTCAGCAATTAAAAAACGGTGTTCACATTATCCATTACACGAGCCTGCAGTAACTTCGTTTACCTCCCATACTTTTTACAAACAATAAAATTCTAAATAAAATGAAAGATTTCCTGTTAATATTCAGAACTGATATCGCAGCCATGCCCAAACGTTCACCCGAAGAAATGCAGGCATCCACCAAACGCTGGATGGATTGGATTGGCGGCATTGCAGCACAAAACAAATTAACCGACCGCGGGAACAGACTGGTTCAAACAGGTAAAGTGTTAAACCCCGGCAATGTAATTACCGACGGACCTTACACGGAGATAAAAGAATCCATTGTAGGATATAGTATCGTAAAAGCCAATACAGAGGAAGAAGCAACAGAACTGGCAAAAGGCTGCCCAATACTGAGCGCAGGAGGAAATGTCGAGATACGAGAGATCAGTGTACTGTAATTTGAAACTATTAAATGCCTTTGTACATTTACGAAGGCATTTACTTTTATGCAACAAGCCGAATTAATACCGCATTTATTCAGGACTGAATACAGAAAGATCGTTTCTGTGCTCTGTAAATTATTTGGCATAGACCACATTGAAATTGCGGAAGACATTGTAAGCGACACCTTTCTTTTAGCATCGGAATTATGGGGCCTGAAAGGCCTCCCAGAAAACCCGCCAGCCTGGTTGTATACCGTTGCAAAAAACAAAACGAAAGATTACCTGAAACGCAACACCCTGTTTGCCCAAAACATTTCAAAAGAAATAAAGTACACCGCCACCACTTCGGAAGAAATAGAAATTGATCTGTCAATAAAAAATATCAACGACAGTCAGCTGGCGATGATGTTTGTGGTTTGCCATCCCTGCAACGCGGCCGAAGCGCAGATTGGCCTGGCATTAAACCTGCTTTGTGGGTTTGGAGTTGATGAAATAGCCAATGCCTTTCTCACCAATAAAACGGTTATTTATAAACGCCTGCAACGAGCCAAAGAAAAACTTAGAATTGAAAAAATAAAAATAGAACAACCAACCCCATCAGAAATAAACGACCGGCTACCAGCCGTTTTAACAACATTATACCTGCTTTTTAATGAAGGCTACTATTCCTCCGGCCAGGATATTACCCTGCGCCAGGACCTTTGCCTGGAAGCCATGCGATTGACCTATATGCTTATTGAGAATGAGCACCTGAACCAACCGGAAGCCAACGCCCTGCTTTCCCTGATGTGTTTTCATTCATCAAGATTTGACTCAAGACTGAACCAATATGGAGAAATAGTTTTATACCAGGATCAGGACACAGACCTGTGGAACCAGGAACTGATTGAAAAAGGGGAGTATTTTTTAAATCAGGCTTCGCAAGGAGACACCCTTTCAAAATATCACCTGGAAGCAGGCATTGCGTACTGGCACACGATCAAAGCCGATTCAGAAAAGAAATGGGAAAGTATTTTATTCATGTATAATCACCTGCTGCTCATTGAATATTCACCCATTGCCGCCCTAAACAGAACGTACGCCCTCGCCAAAGCGCGCGGAAAAAAAGAAGCCATTATTGAAGCGGAAAAGATAAACCTTACCGGGAACCATTTATACCATTCCCTGTTGGGCGAATTGTATACAGGTATCGACAACACAAAAGCCATTGAACATTTTCATAATGCATTGGCGTTTATCAAATCAACGGCAGATAAGTTGATAATATCCAATAAAATACTTAAATTGATGGAGCTTTAATTAGTTCTTTATGGTTAACAAAACAATTTATTGGATACCAGTAATTGGGGCCTTTGTCAGTTTGGCGAATTATGACAAGGAAACCGGGCTGAGCGATTCCTGGGCCTATTACCAGGCCATCATGATCATTGCAACTATCTGGATCATTTCATTCTTCGTGTTTTACAAATAATCCTCCCTTCTAAGTTTATTGGGCCAAAAGTTTAGACATGGCCATTATCCTGACAGTACCAGAATAAAAGTTGAAGCAGCAAGATCCCGGGCACATTACACTCACTCGGATTTAGACCCAATAGAGAAATTATTTTTAACACCGATGATCGATCCAATCCGGGCGCAGGATTTTTCACTACGCCCGAAGGGAATTCTTATCCCTTTAATGACACGCCCATTTGAGGAACATAACCCACTTTAAACGTATTTACAATAGAAGCTGGTGTAAGAACTGCTACTTCCATATTATGAGGCCTTGCAATACCGGTATCATAGCCGGCCGGCGTCCATGGATACAACAGATCACCTTTGATTAAAAAAGGCTTTTCGTCGAGCAGCACAAACGTACCATCGGGCAGTTCGTTAATATCCGCCCGGAATGTTATTTTGGAATTACCAGTACCCAGGCGTTCCTGGTGAAGGATGGCATCAATTTCTGTAATGCTGGTTTTCTCATTGAAGGGGTGAACAGGATTTCCTTGTAACCAGTATTGCTTAAACCGCCGGTAATCATCCCGTCTGCATTCGTAACAGGGCCTGTGGCCTGCAGAAAAAGCAGTGGCTTCGTCCAGAAAAAATAGTTCGGTATATAAGCCAGGAGTCATTACAATTCGTTTCCTGTCTTTAAATGAAAGCACACAGGTTATCCAGGCCAGCAACCGGAATGGCCGCACGATTTCCTTTCTGTCATTATGCAGCAGGCCTCTATTTCCCATCCACGCGCCTCTGGCAGCCGTACTGATAATTTCTCCCTTTGGGTTTACCCGGTTTTGTAACATAACACTTGAATAAGTTTACTTCGAAAATAAATAAAGACCTTTAACCGGTCGGATTAAACTATCTCAGAAAATTCCTATCAAACGCCGCATTGTAGCAATAAGTCCACAAACGCAGGTTTATCCTTTAATAAACGTCTGTTGTGGTTAAGATGCGGTTAAAATAATAACCGGGCACGACTATTATATGGTTTTGTTTTAATATTACGGGTTTAAACCGTCATTACCTAAATTACCGACTTTTGATACGTAAGCTGATATTAATGATACTGGTGATAGTGTTGGTTCTTAAAAATTATGCTCAGGTTCAAAATCCTTCCGATAGTATTCAGGCAGCCAAAATCCCTGAAAAAGATATGGGTGATGTATTGCATCACCTTTTTTACCGGCACACGCCATTACAGGTTGATGCGGGATTGAAAAAAGATACCCGCAAACATTTCTCCATTGTCCCCGCAATAGGATATACATTGCAAACAGGGTTCGCCGGCATTTTAAGCGGTAATATGGCCTGGTATACCGACACCGCAGAAGACACCAAAATTTCCAGCGTCAATACCAATGTTACGTATTCGCAAAAAAAACAAATACTCATTCCCTTTCAGATAAACAGCTGGACAAAAGGCAACCGCTATAATATCATTACCGATTTCAGGTTTATCAAATACCCTTCTGTTATTTATGGCCTTGGTGGTGAAGCAGATCCCAACCAGGGATTTACCATCAATTTCTCAGGCATAAAAGTGCACCAGACCGTCATGAAGGCGCTGTCGCATAATTTCTATATAGGGGCCGGCTATTATTTTGATAAACTCTGGAACATCAGGCCAACCGATTCTTTATCGGACAATCTAAAGGATCAATTGACAACCAAACTGGGTACAACAGAAACCGCATCGGGGGTTGTATTTCGCTTTTTATATGATAACCGCCTTAACCAGATCAATCCGCAGCAGGGCCTGTATTTCAACGTGACTTACCGGTACAGCCCCAAAGCATTTGGAAGCGACAGCACCTGGCACTCTGTATTGATAGATGCCAGAAAATATGTTCAATTCCCAAAAGGGTCGGGGAATGTTTTAGCATTTTGGTTGATGCAATGGTTTGTAGCAGGAGGAACGTCGCCCTATTTATTGATGCCCAGTACAGGCTGGGATGATAATTACAATACAGGTCGCGGGTATATTCAGGGGCGATACAGAGGCAATAACATGACGTATTTTGAAACCGAATACCGTTTCGGCATCACCAACAATGGCTTAATAGGCGGCGTTGCCTTTGCAAACCTGCAACATTTTTCATCTGATATCTCGGCAGCTTATAATACCATATTTCCCGGTTATGGGCTCGGTCTGCGCATAAAGCTCAATAAACATTCCGGCGCCAATTTGTGCATCGACTATGGCTTCGGCCAGAACGGTTCCCGCGGATTCTTTGTGAATCTGGGAGAGATATTTTAAAGCGTAATAATCACCTTTCCAAACGCCTCACCCGATTTAAACCGATAGAAAGCATCCTGCACTTTTTCCATAGGGAATACGCTGCTTCCCAGCGCGCGATAAAGGGAATGATAACCCGATCACCCTTTTTCCAACGCGTTACCTTGCTACCTATATTTTCTACTATGCCAACACCTTCCGTAACCGGAATATGGGGGAGCGGAATGCCAAACGGTATCCGGTTCTCCACTACTATCAGGTCATGAAACTCAAGCGCTACCGCAGTAGTTTTGACCAGCACTTCATTTTCACCGATAACCGGGGTTGGAATGTCTCTCAACTGTAAATGTTCAATACCGTGTTGTTCCAGTAGAATTGCTTTCATTACGCAAATTTATGGAACAAATGTATTGTCTAAAAGTATGGATCAGGCGGGGCTGTGTAGACTTTATGGAGGGGGTATTTAGACAGAAATACCAACACCACTTCTGTCATTATCAGGCAGAATAATAACTAATCCTGCTCATATTGATGATATGAAAGGAAGATTGAATCTTTAAACCGGTAAGTGGTAAGCGCAAACAATTTCGTTTGACTGGCTGGGCAATAATTTTTATATTGGGTATATGGCAGCGTTTACCATTCAAACCGTTATTATTTATCTTATGACCGGTGTGTCATTGGTTGGAACAGCCTGTGCACAGGCAAAAGTATCGCCCGATGACAAATACGATAAACAGGAGGCAATGATCCTCATGCGGGACGGTATTAAATTGCATACGGTGATCTTTACGCCAAAAGAGCAAAAAGAACCGCTGCCATTTTTAATGGAACGTACACCTTATGGCGCCCAAAATTATCCCAGTCCTGAAAAAGTGCCCTATGTAAAAGACATGGCCGAAGATGGCTATATTTTTGTTTACCAGGATATCCGCGGACGCTATGGCTCTGAAGGATCTTATGTAATGCAACGGGTGCCCCGCGACAAAAACGACCCGAAAGCAATCGATGAAAGTACTGACACCTACGATACATTCGACTGGCTGCTGCAACATGTT
>NZ_JBJMLX010000500.1:0-21381 GCF_045805085.1 Niastella sp. | reverse complement strand
GGCGGTCTTGTTATTTATAGTTCGTTATATCTTGCCGAAAATAGCGTAGTTTCGCTAATCAATTAAATTTGAAGCAGATGAGAAAGAAAATGCTTTTTTTCTTTATGCTGGCGCTCCCTTCGCTGTCCTTATTGGCGCAGCCGAAATTAACCGTTGCGGTGGCCGCCAATATGCAATACACCATACAGGAGCTGATTACAGAATTCAATAAAACAAACAAAACGACAATCGATGTGGTGCTGGGCGCATCCGGAAAGCTCACCCAACAGATCCTCAACGGCGCCCCCTTCGATATCTTCATCTCTGCTGACGCAGCATTTCCGCAAAAACTGGCCGACAACCATTTCACGCTCGAAGCACCTAAAGTGTATGCACAGGGGTTGCTGGTATTATGGAGTATAAAACCAACCATTCAGCCGGCAAAGGACCTAAAGCTGTTAGTAAGCCCCGGCATCAAAAGCATCGCCATTGCCAATCCCAAAACTGCGCCTTATGGGAGCGCGGCAGAAGCCATTCTGAAGAAATATAACCTGTACAGCATCGTTTCATCGAAACTGGTAACCGGCGAAAGCATTACGCAAACCAGCCAGTTCATTGCCACCCAAAATGCCGACATTGGCTTTACGGCCAAATCAATTGTGATCTCCAATGAAATGAAAGGCAAAGGCAAATGGGTGGAATTAAACACCGGCGATTATCCACCCATTGAACAGGCTGCCGTTCTGCTGAAACATGCAAAGCAAAACAATGAAGCGGAAGCCAAAAAGTTTTATAATTTCCTGTATTCCGTAAAGGCAAAAACCATTTATAACAAATTTGGGTACATTGTAAAATGATAGCGTTAGCTCCTTTATGGCTTACCTTAAAACTGGCGTTGAGCACAACGCTTATTTTGTTTATTATAGCGGTTCCAATAGCCAACTGGTTGAGCGGCGACAAGGGCTTTTTCAAAATAATTGTTCAGGCCATCGTGAGCATGCCGCTTGTTTTACCACCTACGGTGATCGGTTTTTATTTATTGATTGCTTTTAGCCCGGCCTATTTTTTTGGCCACTGGTTGGAAGAGCGGCTGGATGTACGGCTGGTATTTTCATTTTCGGGGTTATTGATCGCGTCGGTCATTTACAGTTTTCCCTTTATGGTGCATCCCATACAATCGGGTCTTTCCTCCTTATCGCCCAGTTTAAAAGAAGCAGCTTTTTCATTGGGAAAAACCAGGTGGCAAACGCTTATCCAGGTATTGCTGCCGAATATAAAACCATCCCTGCTCACCGGCATCGTGCTCACCTTTGCCCATACCGTTGGGGAGTTTGGCGTGGTGCTGATGATCGGTGGTAATATGCCCGGTAAAACCCGTACAGCCTCCATTGCCATTTACGACGAAGTAGAAGCATTCCATTACTATAATGCGAATGTATATGCAGGCATTTTGCTGGCGTTGTCGTTTGTAATATTACTGGTACTCTATTCGTTCAATCGCAAAATGCAGCAGACAAAATTTTACTGATAGCTATGATCAATTTTTCTTTGCAAAAAAATTTACATACCGCTGCGGGTGAAATGCAATTAAATGTAAGCGCCCGGATCGAACGCGGGCAATTTGTGAGTTTATATGGGGCATCAGGAGCTGGCAAAACATCCATACTGCGCATGCTGGCCGGGTTTATGAAACCTGATAACGGTTTTATTAATGTGAACAATGCCGTTTGGTACAACGCTTCGGCAAAGAGAAATATAGACCCGCAGCAACGAAGGATTGGTTTTGTTTTCCAGGATTACGCCTTGTTCCCCAATATGAATGTGCGGGAAAACATCTTGTTTGCCTTGGGGAGAAATGAATCCTCCGCTATTGTGGATGAATTACTGGATGTAACCGGGTTGACAAATCTCGCAGCAAGAAAGATCCAGACGCTTTCCGGCGGCCAGCAGCAACGGGTGGCGCTGGCAAGGGCCATAGCCAATAAACCAGCCATTTTACTGTTGGATGAGCCATTGTCGGCCATTGACAACGAAATGCGCTTATTCCTGCAGGATACTTTAAAAGAAATACACCAGCGGTATAACCTGACCACCATCCTGGTAAGCCACAATGCCCAGGAGATCATCAAACTGTCGGATGTTGTGATTCATCTCGATCAGGGCCGGTTCCGGCAACAAACAACCCCCGCCCTGTTTTTCCAGAACGGAAATGAGGCCGCCAAAATAACAGGGAACATCATCTCGATCGATGAGAACGGCAACGCCGTTGTTTTAATTGAGAACCGGCTGGTAAGTGTGCCGGTGTCAGCAGAAAAGCTGACTACCAACGACCGGGTTGAGATCTCCTGCAGCAATATAAAAGCCGCCGTTTCAAAACAAGGGAAATAATTACAACTAACCGGGAAATAGACTCATAAGCGATCCCTCTTTTCCATCGCACCTTTGTATCGTTGAAACAAACAAAAACACTCAACAACAAATAACATGGAAAAGAGATCATTAAAGAACATCCTGGTGGCAGCCACCCTGGCCATCTCTGCCACAACCGCCACAGTAACCGAAGCAGATGCCCAACAAGTTAAAAACGTAGTATTGGTACACGGCGCTTTTGCCGATGGTTCAGGCTACAAAGGATTGTATGACGAACTCACCAAAAAGGGATACCATGTAACGGTTGTTCAAAACCCGCTGTCGTCACTGGAAGATGATGTAAAAGCAACCAGACTGGCCCTTGATAAACAGGACGGCCCTACCATTCTGGCCGGTCACTCCTGGGGCGGCGCGGTAATTACAGAAGCCGGCAATCACCCCAAAGTAGCAGCACTGGTTTATATTGCCGCGTTCCAACCCGATAATGGCGAATCGCCACTGAAATGGATCCAGACAGCACCTCCGGCTCCCGAAAATGGCATTCTGCCTCCCGATGAAAATGGAATCCTTTATTTCAGCAAGGAAAAGTACCATGCCGGTTTTTGTGCCGACCTGAGCCAGGCAGAAGCCGATTTCATGTACGCATCACAGGGCACCTTTTACGCCAAAGCATTTACCAGCAATATTACCGATGCCGCCTGGAGACATAAACCAGCCTTTGGCATTGTAGCCACCGAAGACAAAGCAATTGTACCCGACATTCAACGGAATATGTACAAACGCTCCAATACAAAGATCACTGAAATAAAAGGCAGCCACGTGGTATTTATATCACAACCGGCAAAAGTAGCCGCAGTGATCATTGAAGCAGCGAAATCGGTAAGTAAATAATTAAAGAAGAAAAACCACCATCATAAGGCCGTTCCGGTAAATGCCGGGATGGCTTTTTCTGTTTAAGTGTACAAGGTTTCCTGCCTTAGTTTAACCTTTTTGTAAGAACGATGTATCTTAGCCGTTAAAGAAGCAATGTGAGTATTCATTTAAAACATTAATGCCCTGAAACATTTATTTTTTTGTTTTGCATCCTTTATTGCAATAAGCGCCACGGCCAAACCTGTATTGCCCCTGGTATTTGGCGATCATATGGTATTACAACGAGATAAGCCGGTATCCGTTTATGGTAAGACCGCAGCGGGTGCTCCGGTGAAATTGATCTTTGGTAACCAGGTGAAAGAAGGTGTAGCTGGTGCAGATGGATCTTTTCAGCTTCTCCTCGATGCCATGCCCGCAAACAGCAATGGCCAATCACTTTTCGTGATCAGTGGAGATACTGTTGAATACAAAGATGTACTGGTAGGTGAAGTTTGGCTTTGTTCCGGACAAAGCAATATGGAGTATACCATGAATAGAAGTGCTCATTGGTATAAAGCTAAACGATCTCAGGGGCTTGATTCAGTGCAGGTGAGCCAGGAAAATAATCCCGCCATACGGCTGTTTCTGGTGCATCGCGATCTTAACAAACCAACAGATCGCAATAAAGGATGGCAAAGAGCTGAAAATCCCTGGGTAGGTCAATTTTCCGCAGCTGGTTATTATTATGCCCGGGAATTGCAATCGCGCTTGCATGTACCTGTAGGCATGATCGCAGCCTCTGTTCCCGGCTCCGCTATTGAGCCGTGGCTACCGGCACGCCAGGCGGCCCAGAACAAAGATTCGGTAGAACCTGCCGGCAAATTTTTCTCCGGCCTTATTCAACCGCTGGCGCCTTACACGATAAAGGGCTTTCTCTGGTACCAGGGCGAAACCAATTGTATGTTGAACCAGCGCTCAGAATACACCCAGAATATGAAATTGCTCATTACAAGCTGGAGAGCGCTTTGGAACAATGACAGCCTTCCCTTTTATTACGTGCAGATTGCCCCATTTAACTACAGTCATTCGAAAGGCAAGATGCAACAGAATGACCGCAGCATTGCTTTCTTCCACGAGGCCCAGGATAAAGTGCTTGGTATTACAAAGAATACCGCCCGCATCATTACTACCGACCTCGCGGATAACCTTGAAGATATTCATCCAACCTACAAATGGGAAATTGGAAAGCGACTGGCCTGGCTGGCCCTTGACCACACCTATCAGATAAAGCAGGTTTCGGAAGGCCCGCGCATTGATAAGGTGAGTTTCAAAAACCATCAGGCCCGGGTAGATTTCATGAATTATAAATCAGGACTTGTAGTGCATGACGGCAACAAGATCACAGGCTTTGAACTGGCGGCAGCGGATGGTAAATTCTATCCGGCCACAGGAGTAATTAAAGGGAAAAAATATGTACAGGTAACTGCCCCCGAAGTTCCAAATCCTGTGGCGCTGCGATTTGCCTGGAAAGAAGATCTGCAACCGAATCTTTTTAATAAGGCCGGTTTACCAGCAGAGCCATATCAAACAAGTGGTGCTGAAACTGTGGAGCGATGAGATAGGGAAAGTCAAACTTTTGCAATTGGTCAGACAGTGACTGACCAATTGCATTTTGGTGCAGCAGGTTTTGTAATTTGGCCGTCGCTGACGGCCAAATTGGTTTGTATAGTTAAATCAATCTCCGTAATTGATCGCTGTCAGGCAGCACTTGTTGAATTTCGGCTGGGGGGTCGCATGAGTTCATAAATGTAGCAACTCCCATTGGAGTATTCATGTGTCTGATGGAGTATTGCACAATGGCATCGTGTTTTTCTTTACAAAGAATGATACCAATACTTGGAAGTTCATCCTGAAGTTTGATTTTATCATCCAACACATTCAGGTAAAAATGTAATTGGCCAGTATATTCGGGCTTGAAACGATCTTTTTTGATCTCAAAAGCTACCAGCCGTCGTAGGATACGATTATAGAAAAGCAAATCAATTGAAAATTCATGACCTTCCACATCCAGCCGAAACTGGTTGCCGATAAAAGCAAATCCTTTTCCCATCTTCAGAATGAACTCCGTTATATTGGAAACGATGCTATTTTCTATTTCATTTTCGTTATCACCATCTTGCAGTTGCAAAAAGTCCAGCAAATATTGATCTTTAAAAAAATCGCCTGCGTTCAAACTTGCATCTGGATGGATTGCAGTATCAAAATTGTGGTTCAACTTGCCGTTCTGTCTAAAAAGGTCTTCTTTAATATAATGCTCAAGTGTCGCTACCGTCCAAAATTCCGTAGCTGCACGGTGAATATAAAAAAGCCGTTCTTCATACGCCTGACATTTGTTTAAGAGTAGCACATGATGCGTAAAAGTGATACCCATAAAGCTCCTTAGGGTCAAATCATCAACTACAGTCTCACTGATTGCATTTTCTGTTGCTTTTAATTTGGCAGTTGACGACTGCCAAATTACATCCACCACATTATCAATGACTTGCAATTTGGCCGTTAACAACGGCCAAATTTCTTCTACACTATAAGACTGGTAAAATTGTCGCATGTTCCGCAGATTCCGGTCAGAAAATCCCCGCAGTCTAGGCATTTCCTTTTTTAGGTCTGATGCAATCTGAGTTATGACATTAGAGCCCCATTGTTGCTCCTGAATTTTCCTGTCAATTAATGCACCTACACTCATATACAGCTTTAATTGCTCCTGATTGGCTAGTCGGGCTGCTATATACCGACTATGCGAAATCCTTGATTTAATGTCCTGTATTAATTGGAGGTAGTTATTATTTGTTTCCATGTTAGATTGTTTAATGGTTATACTAAAAACAACTTCCCCAACGATCTGTACTAACCTCATCCCATATCTTTTTATTCGGTATCCTCTTCAGTTCAAAAGTGAACCGGTATGAATACAAAAATGTACCACTACCCAGATTCCCTTTGCAGTCCGGACGGGATATGTGCGGCCGTTATAATGCTCCCGGGGACGATTTTACGTTTAAAAAAGAAAGCCCTGCTGGAAAAGGATTCAATTTTAGTATTTTTATACAAATAATCTGTATGCCTGACAAAAATTTGCTACCGGAATTCGATAGCATCAAAGATGATGCGGAAGAGATTTTATGGACTGATAAACCGAAGTTTATTCCGTATATGATAACTGCGTTGGGTTTAGGAGTCGGCGTTTTAATTTTTTTTGGCTTTTCTTATGCTATGACAAGGAATGCTTTTAATGAAAGCGGCAGGAATGACAATTTTTTCACATTATTTCTGCTGCTTCCCGTTGCTTTTTTCCTCTTTAATTTTCTAAGTAAACTATTTTCATATAGCAATACGAGGTATGCTTACAGCAACAGAAGGGTGATGATAAGAAGTGGATTTATCGGTACAGATTTTAAGATCATCGACTACGATAAAATCTCCGACATTCAAATATCTGTTAACTTAGTTGAACGCCTGTTTAATGTAGGCACTATAAGATTTTACAGCGGTCGAACGGAGTCGGATGAAGGGACAATCATAAAGGTATATGATCGTTGGGAAGCAATCGCCAATCCGTATCAAGTATTCAAGCAATTGAAGACGGTTTCGGTTGATATAAAAACAGAATATCAGTAATCCTCAGTAGTTAATACCACCTGGGTGCCGGGGCTATTCACCGTTTTATTATCTTCTGCAGAAATGAAGATCCTGCGTGGTTTGTAGGCAGAAGATGTATTCATAGAAGCCTTATACCCTCGCGCATTTTCCGTGCGCAGGATGAAAAAAACAGGATCATTATACTCAAAACGCACAAACTACTAATTCTTATCATAAACCCATTTTAATCATTTACGCAATTTATATTCCAGGCATGACCTATAAAAGCATCCCCCAAAGGCTTCCCACCTCATAAAAAAATAGAGATCAACACTGTTGTGATGATCTCTACAAACTATTAAAACGCTTTCTTCTAATTCACCTTATAAACAGCCACGCCCCTTGGCCGTACCGTATTTTGCACCGGCAACTGCATGGGTTCTTCCTGCTCTTCCAATGTTCCATCAGGATTTACTGACAACACATGCAGGTAATTGTAATTACCTATATTGAAATCGGGGTTGGCATGCTGACTCACCACGTACAGGAACTTTCCGTTCGACGATAAACCCATTGACATACATCCGCTGGATGTAACCGTATAAGTGCCGCCAAAAATTGTATAAGTTGGACCTGCATTCTTCAAGGTAAGCTTTTGCAAAGAATTGGGTGCAACAGCATTTGAAGAGTTGTATACGGATACCGAATTTTCGTCTGAATTCAACACATACAGATGATCGCCGGTTGTATTGGTACGTACGCAACAGGCGCCAGCCCCGGCTTTTATATAGCCTTGCACCTGGGGACGGTAAGGCCAATACGGAATTGCATTCGGAACTGAATTTATTGCCCACAGATCTACCACGCCACCTTCAGTGCCCCTTGAACTGGCTACATATACTGTATTGCCCGATGGACTTTCCCAGATCCCTTGTGGCCGGGCGCTTCTCGAAATAGTGCTCGTAAGCTCGCTTAACCTACCGGTATTGCTGGTAGTATAAATCTCAGTAACCAAATGAACTGGCCCGTTTACACGTAACCCAAGGTACCAGGTTGTATATACCAACCCATATTTCTTACTTACCTGTACGGCAGCAGGAGAAGCACCAGCACTAACTTCCATAGTGTCAACAGGGGTAAGTGATCCGTCACCCTCCAACCTGAATACAGTAGTATTGGGCTTGGAGGAAGTGGGCGTTATGGGGTTCTGGCTTTTGTTGATCACATACACATATTGCTGCCACATATCTATACTTACCGGCGTTTCGCCACCCGATGGAAAGGGGGAACCGGGCACCGGCGACAAAGTGCCATCTATATTTATTTTAAACACCGCAATGGTATTGCTGCCTGAGTTAACGGCCAGCAGGAATTGTTTATCGTTCGTGATCCTGATCTCATTATCTGAATTGTTAGGCCCTTCTATTTGTTGGGGATTGCCAATACCTGATCCACCCGTAAAAAAAGGCCCACCCAGGACCGGTGTCAGTTTCCCATCGCCATTATTCCGGTAAGCAATAATAGCATTGTCGCCTTTCAGATAGTTATTATTTTGAATGTACACCACTTCTGAAAAGTGGTCATGAAAAGGAAGTTTGTTACAGGAAACCATCATAACAGTAATGGTACCCATCAACCATACAGTTTTTCGCATACTGGTTAGCATGCGCAGTTCATACAACTTGTGCATATATTTTAAGTTTTAAAAAATGGCGTGGTGATCGCTTCAAACCTGGCAGGTATACAGGCGGAGAAGTTTTAAAAGGTAAGTTTGTTGCTGCAATTTTAAGACCGCGGCACACAAACGGGAAATGATGGTAAACGTAGAAATCTGTACCCGCACCAAACAGGCAAATGGGAACAAATGGTGAACAGGCGCTTTTAACATCAAATCAATTATCTTTATACAAATCAGGTCGTATGGGAATAACAACTGCTTGCCCGCCCATTCCAAAACGTATTACAATGCTCCTGTTTGCCTGGCTGCTTCCGGTTATATTACTGGCGCAGGACCCATGGGTTGTTTCTGCTGACAAAATAGATCCTACCAATTATTATGGCGAAACCGTCGCCAATGGCATGATCGGTATTGTTTCTTCCCCCACTCCATTTAAAGTAAAAGATGTGGTGCTGAATGGCGCCTTCGATCTGTATGGGCGGGGCAGAGTAAGTAACATCCTCAAGACATTCAATTTCGTTAACATGCGGCTGTTCATCGACGATAAAGAGATCGGGCGTTTTAACCAGGTGACGCATATGTCGCAATCGCTCGACATGAAACATGCAGCGCTCACCACCCGGTTCGAATTTGAAGATAAAGCCGATATTCAGTATTCTTATTATTCGCTCCGCCAGCTGCCGTATTCAGCGCTTGTAGATGTAAGGATCATGGCTAAAAAAGATATCGAGATCATGCCGGCCAGCGTTATGGAAGCACCCGACATGCTCAACAGCGTTCAACCGTATTACAACCAGATAGACAGGCCGCATGTGTCCATTTCATTACTAACCTCCACGGCGAAAAGTCCTACCGGCAAGTTGTTCATTGCCGCCAGCAATAGTTTTTTATTTGATGAACCGCATGGCAGCGAACCAGCCCTTATTCATGAACTATGGGACAACAACATGCACCTGCTGAAATTCAAAATGAAATTAAAAGCCGGGGAAAGTTATCATTTCGCCATCGTTGGTTCCACCATCACCTCCGCACAGCATGATGATCCATTGAATGAAGCGGAACGACTCACCTTGTTTGCCACACTGGAAGGTGAAAAACGATTGCTCGACCATCATAACAAAGCATGGGACGAACTGTGGAAAAGCGATATCCTTATCGCCGGTGATTCGGCTACGCAACAACAGGTGCACAGCATGATCTACCACCTGTATGCATTTGCCCGGGCGGGCAGTAGTTATGGATTGTCGCCCATGGGCCTGAGCGGCCTGGGTTATAACGGGCACTCCTTCTGGGATACGGAGCTCTGGATGTTCCCCGCGCTGCTGTTGCTGCAACCTGCCATTGCTGAGTCATTGCTCGACTATCGCTTCCTTCGCCTCGAAGCCGCCCGGCACAATGCCTGGTCACATGGCTACAAAGGCGCTATGTTTCCCTGGGAAAGCGCCGCCAGCGGTAATGAGGAAACCCCGGTATGGGCCTTATCAGGGCCTTTTGAACATCATATCACTGCAGACATTGGCATTGCTGCCTGGAATTATTACTGTGTTACCCAAAATAAAGACTGGCTGCGTCAGAAAGGCTATCCCTTACTGAAAGCTACAGCCGATTTCTGGGCCAGCCGCGTGGAAAGGAACGGCCCCGGTCATTATGATATCAGGAACGTGGTGGCTGCCGATGAGTGGGCCGAGAATGTCGACAACAATGCGTTCACCAATGCCGCCGCCAAAGCCAACCTGCGCTATGCCACCCAGGCTGCCACCTTATTGGGACTTACCCCCGATCCCGACTGGCAAACTGTTGCCAGCAACATTCCCATTGAAAAATTTCCCGATGGCGTTACCAAAGAACACAGCGCCTATGCCGGTGAAAAAATAAAACAGGCCGATGTTAACCTGCTGGCCTATCCGCTTACGGAGATCGCCAACAAGGATGCCATCAAAAAAGACCTGGACTATTATGAAGGCCGCGTGGGCGAAGGCCCGGCCATGACGCATGCCATCTTCTCAATTTTGTATTCCCGGTTGGGCATGCCCGACAAAGCCTTCAACGCTTTTAAAAACGGGTTCACGCCTAACCTGTTACCACCTTTTGGCGTAATTGCAGAAACCGCCGGCGGCACCAATCCCTATTTTGCCACAGGCGCCGGTGGCATGTTACAGGCGATGTTGAATGGTTTTGGCGGACTGTCCATTACGCCCACTGGTATTGTACAGCTAAAAACCAGTTTACCTGCTCCATGGAAATCGCTTACACTTACGGGCATAGGCGTCAATAACACCACTTATTCCGGCAATCAGGCCGTAAAAACGGCTAAACCCCATGGGCGCCATAAAGGGTGATTTTCACCTTTTATAATGTGTTGTAAGCAGTAAATCACTGCAGTTACAATTTCTTTTAACTTGTTATCCGTGCAGATTTTGACAATAAGCGCGTTGATTTGGTCAATAACTGTGCAAAAAAGCCAGCTATCGTTTCCGGCTGGCCGCCTGCTGCTTTTTTTCTCTGAAAAAAGATATTATCTTACCCCGGAAATATACTGGTTCCCCTAAACCTTAAGTATTATTTGTGCCACGAAACCCCCAATTAACCGACTTGATAATGAAGGCAAGATCCGTAGCCTGCTGTATTGCCATTTTATTATGTTCACTTACCAACACTTACAGCCAGTCCACTTGTCCACCCAATCTTGATTTTGAAAACGGCAATTTTGATAACTGGGAATGCTTTATTGGAAACGTTGATACTGTCAATGGAAAAAACAGGATGAACCTTTACCCGTCAATGCCACAGGGCGACAGACACCAGATCATCTCTGCTGCCAGCAACCCGGGAAAAGACATGTATGGCGGTTTCCCAAAGATCTGCCCCTATGGCGGCAATTATTCCGTAAGGCTGGGTAATGAATATACCGGCGCCCAGTGTGAAGCCATTTCATATACCTTTCAGGTACCCAATACAATTGATACTTTTACTTTCACTTATTTTTATGCAGTAGTACTGGAAGATCCGCAACATGACCCGCCGGAACAACCCCGTTTTTTTGTAACCGCTTATGATGTAAATACCGGCGATCTTATCAATTGCGCGTCATTCGACTATGTTTCTACCGCCGGCCTGCCCGGTTTTCTGCCGTCGCCGCTCAATTCCCAGGTTTTATATAAAAGCTGGACGCCCACTTCGCTGCAATTTGCCGGCATGGGTGGTCATAATGTTCGTTTGGAGTTTCGTACGGCCGACTGTACCCGCAGTGGCCACTTTGGCTATGCTTATCTGGATGTAGCCAGCGCCTGCTCAAACATCCTGGCTACAGCGCCGTATTGTATAGAAACAAACTCATTGATCCTCGATGCCCCCTTCGGGTTTCAAAATTATACCTGGTACAACTCAACATTCACGCAGGTAGTAGGCCATGGCCAGTCAACAACCTTAAGTCCGCCACCGGTAACTACAGGTCTTTTTTATGTTGATGTGGAGCCCTATCCGGGATTCGGCTGCCGTGATACTTTACAGGCTTATGTACAACCGTACCCCGTGCCTGATACGCCACATGCAGACACTTCAATAAAATATTGCCAGTTTGATGTTTCAGATGCACTGGCTGCATCCGTTTTGCCGGGGCATGAATTATTGTGGTATACCACACCCACAGGCGGCATCGCCACTAATACAGCGCCCAACCCAGGCACTACCCTGCCCGGCTTAACGCAGTATTTTGTTTCGCAGAAAGCACTGTATGGTTGCGAAGGGTTCAGAAGGAAGATCAATGTAAATATTACCGCCACACCAAACGCTTCATTCGGTATTAATGATCTGCGACAGTGCCAGTTGGGCAACAACTTTATTTTTACGAGTACCGCCACCAATCTGGACAACCCCGTGTACACCTGGGAGTTTGGAAATGGGAAAACGGATACCCTGACCGCCAGGACTACCAGTTACAAGTATCCGGCATTCGGTAATTACACGGTGAAGTTCAAAACTACCAACACCAGTATAAGCACCTGTTCAAAAGAAGTGTCGCAACAGGTGGTAGTGGTGCCTCAACCAACAGCTTTATTTTCATACCCTGATCCCATTTGTGAAAGTCAAAGCACAATAGCCTTAACCGACAATTCTACTGTGCCACCAGCTTTTACGACTGTTAATAAATGGTGGTGGAATATCAATGGTAATATTGTAAACACCAAAACGCCATCGATGTTTTTGGCGCCTGCCGGCGGACCGCTTCCGGTAAAACTCGTTGTTACTACCCCTGAAGGCTGCGTGTCAGACACCTTCAGCAGAATATTGAATGTACACTTTCATCCGCTTGCGGAATTCAAATACGGGGACTTGAACCTGATGTGTAATAATGAAATTATCCGTTTCAAAGACCTGTCAACCATGCCATCCGCGGCAGCGGGAGAAACCGTTGTTAAATGGAATTGGGCCTTTGATAACACGGTAACCAATAGCATACAAAACCCGTCCTTTAATTTTAATGCCGGTACGCACACGACATCGCTTATCTCAGAAACTGCTTATGGTTGCAAAAGCCTGCCCGTGGCGCATACTTTCGACATCTTCCCTAAGCCTGCTACCAGGATGGAAGTAAGCGATTCCTGCATCCTGGTTCCCGTAACCTATACGGCTATAGATGTATCGGGAACCGTAGTGGGCTGGAACTGGGATTGGGGCATCTACCCGAGAGACAAATATAGCAGTAGCATTGTAAGAACTTATCTTACGAAAGGCAATTATTCCTTAACTCTGATTGGTAAAACCGACAAGAATTGTAAAGACACCATCATTCGCCCGATCACTATTTTCGACAATGAATCCTTTGCCGGACCCGATTCTTCAGCACCCTATAATGAACCCATTGAGTTGGATGCGCATGGCGAACCCAATATGCAATATGCCTGGTCGCCTTTAACGGGTTTGAACCGGGGAGATGTGGAGCACCCTGTAGCTATACTCGACCACGACCAGGTTTACCAGGTATACACCGTTACTGACAAGGGTTGTAGAAAACAAACAAAGGTGTTGGTTAAACGATATGCAGGACCTGAGTTATACGTTCCCACCGCGTTCACTCCCAATAGCGATGGAAAGAACGACGTGTTTAAGGTGATCCCTACCGGGATTAAATCATTTGGTTTCCTGGCTATCTATAACCGTTGGGGACAGCTACTTTTCCGCACCACCGACCAATACATGGGTTGGGACGGAAACTTCAATGGCCTGAAAGCAGATGCAGGTACCTTTGTTTATATTGTAACGGCCGTTGATTACAAAGGAAGGCCCATGAACAAAAAAGGGACATTTGTTCTACTAAGATAACAAGGCACAAAAGCCCCCTCCCTGCCTCCTCCCAATGCGGAGAGGTTGGTGGGGGGCTTTTTTATTATTACTTTCGCTGCAACTGAAATCAACATATTAAATGAGATCAACCCACGTCTTAATTCTGTTGGGATTACTGGCAGCCTGTAACTCACAACCAAAGGAAAAAGAAACCGACACACCATCCGCCCCTAAAATAGAACCTATTGCCTGTTATCAGTATGCAACTGCAGCCGATACCATTACCCTTAAACTGGTGAATATGGGCGGAAATGTAGGCGGTGCGCTGTTCTATAACTTAAAGGAAAAAGACAGGAATGCAGGCACCCTTACTGGCACCCTTCGAAACAACATCCTGATAGCTGAGTATACTTTTAAGTCTGAGGGAACCGAATCAATCAGGCAGGTAGCGTTTAAGAAAACCGGCAATGCATTTATTGAAGGCTATGGAGAAACTGTTAACGTAAACGGCGTGGAGAAGTTTAAGAACGTTGACTCCATTGTTTACAGTTCTTCCATGAAATTGCAGGAGATCCCCTGTAAATGATCTGCCATTGTTATTGCAAGGTCTTTTTGGGTACGCCTTCAAAAGTTATTGTAACCGGTTTAATGAATCCCTTTTCATCAAACTCCATTTTATCAATACAGGTTACCCGGTGATTACCGTCGGTTTCGCCAAGAGGCCGGCGGTGATACACAATGTACCAGTCATTGCTCCCCGGAATTTGAAGTACTGAATGATGACCTGCCCCTGTAGCCACGGCCGCATCCTGTTGTAGTACGGTGCCAATACGCTCAAACGGACCAAACGGGGAATTGCCAATAGCATAAGCTACCCGGTAATCAGGACCCGTCCAGCCACCTTCGCTCCACATAAAATAGTACTTGTTGTTGCGGATAAACATAATGGGCCCTTCTACATAGCCTTTGGGCGTGATCTCCCTGAACGTGTTCCCATCTTCAAACGGCACCAACCCGGTAAAATCATTTTTCAGTTTGGTGATGTTGCAATGTCCCCATCCACCGTAGATCATGTAATACTGTCCGTCTTTATCATGCAAAACAAACTGATCAATAGGTTGTGCCTTGTTTACAATTTTATCGAGCAATGGTTTACCCAGGTAATCTTTAAACGGTCCTTCTGGTTTACTGGCAACCGCTACTCCAATGCCGCCGGACTGTTGCTCGTTTTGAATGTCATTGGCGGCAAAAAACAAAAAGTATTTCCCCTCCCTGTGCACGATCGCAGGCGCCCACATGGCCCGCTTCGCCCATTTGATAGCAGCCGTATCAACAATGTGTTCATGTTTGGTCCAGGTAACCAGGTCTTTTGACGAGAATGCATCTAAAAACACCTGTTGGTTATAAGGCGCCGAATAAGTAGGATAGATCCAGTATTGTTTGTTAAATATCGCGCCCTCCGGGTCGGCATACCAGCCGGGGAAAACAGGATTGCCCGACGTTTTTTTACCGGTTGCCTGCTGCGCCTTCCCTGCCGACCAACTGATAACAAGCCCCGTAAATAACAAAGAAGGAAATATGAGTTTTCTCATGTTTATTGATAGTTGCAGTGAAATTAGTGCAAAAATTATTTTGCATTTTCCTGTATTCATTTTTAAAATCATGTCAAACCTGACGAAAGTCAGCTACCAGGCAAAAGCTAAATTATATTTTGCGTTTGATAATAAGATCAGGAAAATGAATACAGTAGTGAAAATAGATCCGCTTTCGTCCGTTTCGGATATCGTAAAAAACGATTACCGCACTGCCGAGGTGTTTCGGAAACATGGCATTGAATATTGTTGCGCCGGCAAATGGCCTTTACAAATGATCCTGGAATCAAAAGACCTTGACGCTGCAGCAATAATAGAAGAACTGGAACTATCAATACATCCTGTTGGCAGATCTCATAGCCTGCCGTTTGAGAAATGGGATATTGATTTTCTAATCGATTATATCATCAACATTCACCATGCTTATCTGAAAAAGGCATTGCCCGACACAAAAGAGCAATTGGAAAAGTTTGCGGAGGGCCACTATAAAAAATATCCTGAGCTAAGAGAACTGGTGTTGGTATTCAAAAACCTCACCCTCGAAATGCTGCCGCATATGCAACACGAAGAAGACATTATCTTTCCCTACATCCGGCAAATTTCCCACGCGTTTCATAATAAAGAATCCTATGCAAGTCTGCTGGTTCGAACGTTGCGTAAACCGGTAGAAAATGTAATGCATCATGAGCATGAATCGGTGAATAAGGTACTTGCCCAAATGCGGCAACTGACCAACTCCTATACCCCGCCTGAGCATTCCTGTACCAACCACCGGGTACTATTTTTGAAATTGCTGGAAATAGATACCGACCTGGCGCAACACATGCACCTGGAAAATGTCATTCTTTTTCCCCGGTCAATTGAAATGGAAAAAAAGCTGCTTTTTTTGTAAGTTCGTTGCTATGAACAATATAGATGCCACTCACCTGTCTGCCCTGTTTGTGCATGCTACGGAAGGCATTGTGCTTACCAATGGCGAAGGGGTTATTGTGTTGATAAACCCCGCCGCACAACGAACTTTTGGTTATAACGAAACCGAAATTATCGGTCAGCATGTGGAAATACTGATCCCCAACCGCATTAGCAGGCATCACGTGCAATTACGGGAAGGCTTTTATCATCACCCCCAGCACCGGGTTATGGGTCACGGGCGCGATCTGTATGGAAAGTGCAAAGACGGATCGGAGATCCCGGTAGAAGTGAGCCTTAGTTTTTATAAACGGGAGGAAGAATTGTTTGTAATTGCTTTTATTGTCGATATCACCCACCGCAAAAAGATAGAACAGAACATCCTGCAGCAGCAAAAACAACTGGAAGAGATGACCAGCGATATGCGAAAGCTGAATGCTGAACTGGAAAGCAAGGTGGAAGAAAGGACCATGATCCTGCAAGAAGCCCTGCAGGAGTTGGAGAAATCACAAAAAAGTTTACACGAGGCGCTGGATAAGGAAAAAGAACTGAATGAAATAAAATCCCGGTTCGTATCCATGGCTTCGCATGAATTTCGCACCCCGCTCAGTACGGTATTGTCATCTGCGGCGCTGGCTTCCAAATACAATCAACCCGAAGACCAGGATAAAAGATTACGGCATATCAATATCATCAAGGATTCTGTTAAACACCTGAACGATCTGCTCGAAGATTTCCTGTCACTGGGTAAACTGGAGGAAGGAAAAGTTCACATAAAAACCGAAACCTTTGAAGTTACCCCTTTCCTGCAGGAAGTGATAGAAGAAATAAAGGCCATCAACCGGAAAGACCAGCAAATTCACCTGACCTGCCCTGGCGACGGGTTATTTATAACTGATAAAAAGTTATTAAGGAACATCCTTATAAACCTGTTAGGCAACGCCATTAAATTTTCACCGGAAAACGCCAACGTATGGGTGACCGTTGACCTGCACAACCAAAACCTGGTGTTATCGGTAAGAGACGAGGGTATTGGCATTTCTGAGGATGACCAGCAACATATGTTTACCAGTTTCTTCAGAGGGCGGAACGCCATCAACATTCAGGGAACCGGTTTGGGCTTACATATTGTAGCCCGGTATGTTGGTTTATTGCAGGGAAAGATCCATTTAAAAAGCGCCCTGAATAAAGGCACTACTATAACCATGGAATTGCCCGAACTGAAAGAAGATCAATGACAGGAAATAACGTGACCGGGAACATCGGCAATAACCGGACTGATAAATGGAATGCCGAGGTTACATCCGCGTAAAATTAATATCACCGCCATGGCCACTACTACATAGGGCATGGCGGCTTTCATTTGTTGCCGCACCGGCATTGTAATGCGCAGGCCAAAGATCCCCAGGGCCAGCATGGCAGGCAAAGTGCCCACACCAAAGAGAAACATAAACAACACACTATTGAACACCGTATTGGCTGTTACCGCGCCGGCAATGGCCAGGTACACCATACCACAAGGTAATAATCCATTGGCCATACCCAGCAGAAAATAACCGCTTATGTTGTTCGATCTCAAAAACCGGAGCATGAGCTGTTGTATGCGGAGATGTATTGATTGCATCCACTTAGGTTGAGCGGATGCCTGTTTATAAAAATAGTTCATCGCCAGCACCAGCATCACTATTCCTAATATAATGGTAAACCACCGCTGAAAACCGGCCAGGTAAATTCTACGGCCCGCCAGTCCCAGCAATGCTCCTAACAGCGAATAGGTTATTATCCGTCCGGTATTATATAAAAAAATAGCCAGTACCTGTTTCCATTTGTCCATATGCCGAACAGGCAGTGCCAGCATCAGCGGGCCACACATGCCTATACAATGCAAACTGCTTATAAGTCCTAACACCAACCCTGCTGCTGCTATCGACCACATAAATTTTAATGTATGGTTACATATTCTTCTGAATAATATTGCTGTCCTTTGCTTTCCCACCTGACCTTCACCGTATAACTGCCAGGGAAGAATTGCCTGCTGTTGATGGACTGTACTCCCTCCGCATTGGGGTTTAGTGCTATCTGCCTGTCGTGTTTGGCGTCAGGTGCATAATAAAACAAGATAGTCCCATTCACAGAGGTGTGCTTCATTTCGTTTGGCAATTGCAGCACGATCTCATTTCCGCGCTGGGTAATACCTATCTTATTTCCCAGCTGATTGGCCCTGCTGGCCCCATCGATCACCTGTTGGTACGATAACTCCTCTTTATAATAGTCTGTTGAAACCAGGTCGTAATTGGTTTTTACACAGCGGTACACCAGGTACGACATCATACCTACAAAAACCAGGAATACCAGCATCACTTTATGTCCCCAATTCAGTGTCATAATAATTTGTTTTATGGTTCAATAACTTGCCCATCCGGATCCGCCAGTTAGCGGGCCGTGCCCGTCGGAAGCTTTGGCGTAGGCGGGCCAAGGAAATTGGTGGCAATCACATCTACTTTCTCCTTGCCATTATATAACGCAATTCGAATAGGTTGCTTGCGGGCGTGAATGCTATTACCAGGCAGCACCACAAAGAAAGTACCTGCTCCCTGTCCTTCTTCTTTTACAGAAATGGCCTGGTGTTCGCCGATAATTTCTATTCGCCCGTTAATGCCTTCGAGTTTCAGTTGCAGCGGCACCCGGTAAATGGTTTTATTGGCCACTTTTATATTGTACAGGTTTGATATGCTATCAGCGCCCCGTTGTTGGTACAACATTCCGGGGGTGCGCATTACGGTAGCATCAATGTCCTTTCTGGTAGATAACAAAAAGCCCAGGATCACCAGCAAACCGGTCAATAAAACAGTATACAGTTTCATCCGGCCAGTGAAACGCAATGGCTCGCGGTTCCCGATGCCATTTTCCGATGCATACCTGATAAGACCAAGGGGTTGATCGATCTTTTCCATAATGGCATTGCAGGCATCGATACAGGCCGTGCAGCCCACACATTCCAGCTGGTTGCCGTTACGGATATCTATACCGGTAGGACATACCTTCACACATTGCATACAATCGATACAATCGCCCAGGTCGCGGGTCACTTTCTTGTTATATTTCCCCCTGGGTTCGCCGCGTTTATGGTCATACGCCACGATCATGGAGTTGCGGTCCATTAACACGCCCTGCAGGCGGCCATACGGACAAACTACCGTACAAACCTGTTCGCGAAAAAACGCATATACTGCATAAAAAATAACCGAGAAAATCAGCATGGAAAATAGCCCACCGATATGTTCTGAAACCGGCTCCCTGATTATTTTTCCCAATTCTTTGATGCCGATGATATAGGCCAGGAAGAAATTGGCAATGATGAACGCCATCCCGTAAAATACTATATGCTTACTGGCCTTCTTTGCTATTTTCTTTCCCGTCCAGGGCGCCTGGTTCAGTAACCGTTGTTCGGCAGCATTGCCTTCGATGGCATATTCAATTTTTCGAAAGAACATTTCCATGAAGATGGTCTGCGGGCAAACCCAGCCGCAAAACAAGCGGCCAAAGGCGGCAGTGAACAACACCACAAACACAATGAATGTAACCATGGCCAAACCGAAGATGAAGAAATCCTGGGGCCAGAACACCTTACCAAAAATGATAAAATGCGCTTCCGTTACATCAAACAGAAATAAGGGCCGGCCATGCACATACACGAATGGCAATGCAAAGAACAGGACAAAAAAGCCCCGGCTTATCCAGGTACGCCAGGAATATAATTTACCGACGGGCTTTTGCGCATACACCCATTTCCGTTTACCGGCTGCATCTACGGTCGCGATCCTGTCGCGAAACGATTCTTTCTCTTCTGTTAAAATGGGTAATATTTTAGATTCAGGTTTCACTATCTAGTTTTTAGAGACTTCAGCTACTTTATTACTCACCGAATCGGTTTTACTGGCTTCTTCCTGGTACAGATCACCCTGTTTTGGTTTACCATTGGGCGGGTTTGAACCATGGATGGATTTAATATAACTGGCAACCTGTGCAATTTGAATGGGCGACAGCTCATCTTTCCAGCTGCGCATCCCTTTTTCGGGCCAGCCATACTTAACGGTTTTGAAAACGTCTTTAATGCCACCGCCGTGGAGCCAGTAATCATCGGTTAAATTCGGTCCTACAATACCTTCCCCGGCTTTACCATGACAGGCAGCGCAATTCTGGCTAAATACTTTTTGTCCGGCTTCAAGATCTGCCGCTGCTGTTAACTTCTTTATAGTGTTCTCATCAACGTTATTGGCCGATCTCTTCAGATAGGCCGCTTTTTGCACTTCAGCCTCGTTCATAGCAATCTGCAATTCTTCTTTACTCAATGGAGCAGTATGAGAAATATGGTAACGCCAGATATAAATGCCTGCAAAAAGAATGGAAACATAAAACCCGTACAGCCACCATGGTGGTAAGCGGTTATCTAACTCGCGGATGCCATCGTAATCGTGTCCCAGGTCAAGATCTGCTTCCTGTTCAATCGGCTTAAACTTGTTCAGCTTATGCCACACACTGATACCGGGTTTTAATTTGAATGCGGTTGCCCCCGCAGTGCTTTCCTGCAATTTTGTTTTTCCCAGGAAGACGCGCAACTGGTATAACAACACAAACACCACCAGTAATTCTACAGCGATCACCCCCACCATAAAATAAAAAGTAGTAGCAGACAAACCATTATAAGGATCGGCCGTTTGCACCGCCGCAACCGGGGCCGCTGCATCCTGAGCAAACGAAGGCGCCGCCATCAGCAACAAGGCAATAATGGATAGTGCCTTAAGGCTGCTGCCGGCGGCTGTTTGTTGCTCATTTTCTTTCTGCTTTTTATAATAATAACCGGCGGCGCCTGTTACCACATTGGCCAGCAAACCAATAGCGAGCAACAGGATAGCCATTATAATTATCATTGTTACTACAAACGGATCATACAGGGAAGATTCTTTAGGGGGATGACCGCCTCCCTCCGCCATTACAAATGGCGCTGTCAATAAAAAGGCGGTCCCTGCAGCAACTGCTTTACGCATACAATACAATGTTTTAAGGTGGTTAGTCTAAAGG
>NZ_JBJMLX010000499.1:0-2544 GCF_045805085.1 Niastella sp. | reverse complement strand
GGTTATGTACAATCGAATCCCACGCTCAACAAGTATACACTCAACGTGGCAAGCGGCGATGTACGATTTAAAAGTTTTTCAGGGAATGGGGATGTGCTGGCAGGCAGTGATAACAATGGTGTGCTCAATAAAATAACCCCGGGCAATGGTTTATACATAGAGGATAGCACCCTGTTCTTAATACAACCAGAGCCAGCGGATCAGGGTGGGAATTACCAAACCTATAGCGCTGTACTGGATGAATACCAGCAAGGCAATCCGCAGGAATATGTATCAGAAAGCAGCATTTCGGCGAATATTGTGTGGACCCGCGATTCAGTGGGTCATTATACGGCTACAGCTTCGTATCCGATATTTTATGCGCCATTCACCTGGTTACATTCTCACCCTGCAGATCCTTCGGGTAACGTGGGGGCCACCCGGCTATACCGCACCAGTCCAACTACTTTAAAACTGGTGGTTAAAGACAATAACCTCAACGATACCGATGTGTGGCGGCGAATTACGATTGAGATGCGCGTATTTATATCAGGATAATTTTTAACAAGCGATAATTTTATTATGAAACGATTATTAATAATACTATTCGTCTTTATATCAATTTATGTAAGCGGACAGCAATCGCCGCTTCAGGTTCAGGCAAAAAGAGGGGTGTTCACCGAGCGCCTTCAAATCAATGGTCGATGGATCGATCGCATCTCAACTGATTTGAATACCAGTGATAGCGCCAGCGACAATGTGCTGGCTACAGGCAAGGCTATTGCTGATTTTTTAAGACCAAGAGCAAACCGGTATATTCATAATCAGTTTTCTGTCCCACAACCTGCCGGTTTATGGATGCAGGGAAATGCAGCAGTAGGCCCGGTTAATAATTTTATGACTCCCCTTACCTCCGGCTTACCGGCCCAGGTATATATCACCCATCGCAATGCGCAGCACGGTCTCTCTGTTCAACGATCAAGCAACGATCAGGGACCCGCGAGCCTGGTATTTTTTAAAAACAATGCGACCGGTCTTAATACATTAGGCGCATTGCAACCCGGTGATCAAATTGGCAGTCTGGCTTTTTCTGCGCATACAACCAACCAAACAGCTGTTGCAAACATAATGGACATACATGGATTGGTAGAAAAAACAGCGCCTTCCTGGTTAAGCAGCGGCTTTGTTTTTAATACTACTGATACCGGCGGAAATTATGGGCAGCGCATGTGGTTAAACGCAGCGGGCAATTTATTGCTGGGCAATGAAACCAACAATCCATACAGGCTCAATGTAGCAAATGGAGATGTACGGTTTAATAGTCTTAGTCAAGAGGAAGATGTACTGGTAACCGCCAATAACGATGGGGTGTTGAGTAAACTGTATTTAGGCGGTTCCCTGTGGATTGAAGACGGATATCTTAATGCTTATGTACAACAACCGCAAGGACCACTGATCTATACAGCTGTGTTATCGCAAACAGGCACGGCAGATCCCGTGGTGCATGTATTGCAAAATCCGCAAAATGCTCAAATAGTATGGACACGCACAGCAACAGGTGTTTATACCGGAACACCAGTGGCAGGCGGTTTGGGTTCGAACCAGGTTTTCCACGCGGAGGCTTCTGATGAGGCTGGGAACGTATTTAGCGCACGCCTGTCAATTTCACCGCCCGGAACTCCAAATGAAGTATACACATTGAGAGTTAAAGACGATAACCTGGCGAATAAGGATGGCTGGACAAACATCTCTATTGAGATCCGGGGATTTATTTTCAATTAAACCAACCACAAAACGATATTAATATGAAACTGTTAGTTTTAATATTATTTACTTTCATTTCAATCTACGCATCGGGCCAGCAGCTCACCACTGAAATTCAGGCAAGGAGAGGCGTTTTTACCGAGCGCCTTTATTTGAAGGACAGATGGATCGATAGTATTTCATCCGATCTGAATTCCAATGACAGCGCAAGTAATAATGTGCTGGCTACAGCCAAAGCCATAGCCGATTTTGCACGCCTTAAGGGAGGCGATCCTATACAGAACCAATTTACGGTTTCGCAACCAGCCGGCTTCTGGTTACAAGGCACTGGCACTATAGGAATTTTTCCTGATTATAGAAACTCATTAGCCGGTAGATTACCAGCTCAACTGAATATAACCCAAAATGCTTCTACCCACGGGCTTTCGACTCAACTGGCATTTGATGCCGGTTCTTCCAGCATTTCATTATTCAAGAATGCTTCACCCAGCTTTAGCACTTTACAGGCTTTGCAACCGGGCGACTCCATTGGAAGTATAATTTTTTCAGGCGTGACCGGTGATTACAATACCATTGCAAATGCCATGAGCATACATGGACGGGTTGAAAAAACAGCACCTGCTTTTTTAAGTAGTGGCGTTGTTTTCAATACTACCGATACCAGTGGAATACTTGCCCAGCGTATGTGGTTAAATGGTCAGGGTAATTTATTACTTGGCAATGAAACCACCAACCCCTACAGGCTTAATGTAGCGGATGGAGATGTACGAATAAATAGTCTTTCAGGCGGCGGCGATGTTC
>NZ_JBJMLX010000498.1:0-6347 GCF_045805085.1 Niastella sp. | reverse complement strand
TAACAATCGGATTATAATTATTGAATAAAATCTTATCAATATAAAAGAATAAAGGATGAGAAAGCAATTGTTTATAGTATGTATGGTGTTGATGGCGGTGCCAACACTCTATTCATGCAAAAAAGACTTTGATAAGCTGAACATAGATCCTATCAACGCTCTTGGCGCAACTGCCGACAAGCTGCTGGCGCCTGCCCTGGTAAACTCAGTAACAGCCGGGATGGTACGGAACAGGAGCTTTACCAATGAATTGATGCAGGTGACCGTATCGCTAAGCGATGGTGATAATACCGTATTCAGATACGCCTATAAAAGCAGCCAGTCAGATTATTTATGGAACAACTGGTACGTGCAACTGACCAACTTTAAACTGGTAGACAGCCTGGCGCGCGGATATGGTAAGGACTCAAGCATCAATTTCTCCTATCAGGGTATTGGAAAAGTATGTAAAGCATGGGTATTTGCTAACCTTACAGATACTTATGGCGATATCCCTTACTTCCATGCACTGCAGGGAGATTCTGATTTTGTACACCCGAGTGTAACGCCGGCTTTCGACAGGCAGAAAGACATTTACCTCGATCTGTTGAATCAGCTGGAAGAAGCCAACATCCTGCTTTCAAAAGGCGATACTATCCGGGTATCAGGTGATCCCGTATATAAAGGAGATGTTACCAAATGGAGAAAATTTGGCAATTCATTATACCTGCGCCTTTTGTTGCGGATCTCGGGCAAAGCGGAACTACAACAGCAATGTATTGCGAAAATAAAACAGATAGCAGAAAATCCTGCACAATATCCCATTTTTCAAAGCAATGCCGATTGTGCCAGAATCTACTGGAACGGAGGAACGAGTACTACTGATCCATATACCAACCCTTATATGACCCAGGTTCGTTCACAGGATTTTCGGGCTCCATCTGTTTGCAGTTTCTTCTTAGACTATTTAGTTGCCTGGACCGACCCGCGTTTGACTTCTGCTGCTCCATACGGATCAGGTAGCCTTGGCCTGGGCTCTTTGGGCATTTCACAGGCCACAGGCGGCGGATTTTATGGTGTACCAAGCGGCTACCTGCCTGGTCATGGAGATCCAAGGGGCGCTTATTTTCAAAGCTATGACAATACCAGTGAAGGTAGTAAAGGTACTACCTGGTCGCTGCAGCAAAACCAACGGACCGGTATTATTATGCAGTATGCCGAAGTACAGTTTATACTGGCAGAAGCGGTTGTAAAGGGATGGATCACCGGCAATGCACAAACTTATTGGAACCAGGGCATAGCCTCTGCCATCAATTATTGGGTGGCTAACTTTAATGACGATATTACTAAACCCAACTTTATCGACCATCTTGCAAATCTGGGCCAGGCCAGTGAAGTTTGGAATGATAGTGATCCTTTAGAAGTTAAAATGGAAAAGATCCACCTGCAGAAATACTATGCACTGTTTTGTACCGATCTGCAACAGTGGTTTGAATACAGACGCACGGGACACCCTGTGTTGCCCAAAGGACCTGGATTGCAAAACTGGGGTGTAATGCCAGCGCGAATGGTATACCCGGTATATGTACAGGCTGCCAACCCAACAAACTATAAAAATGCGGTAGCAATACAGGGCCCCGATGAAATAAGTACCCAGGTTTGGTGGCAGCGTCCTTAAGTGTATCAATTATAAAAAAATCAGTAAGATGAAATATTTAGTAAATCTTTTTTTAATAATAAACGTAGCTGTAGTAATAAACAGTTGCAATAAAAATCCATACGAAAATTATCCGGGAGGTACACCTGGCGACATAATTTCCTGTTTGGATGTACGTCCGCTTTATAAAGACCAGGACCTGGTTCTTTCAAAAGAGAACATGTTCGGTGCTTCCAGGCTGGCTGCGGTAGTTATATCAGACTATACAGAAAAAAATCTTCCTGCCGGTTTGCTGGTAGTACAGGATAACCGGCGCCTGCAAACGGTGCGTGGTATTTCTGTAGAGATCGGGGCTGCTGCTGCCAACTACAAATTGGGCGACTCGGTACTGATAGATATTGCCGGCGCTACATTAACCCGTAAAAATGGCATTTTAACCATTACAGGCCTTACAGAAGCTAATGTCACTGCTGCAGGTAAAGGATCCATTGGTATAACCCCGGTAACCACCGTTCAACTACAAGCGCATCCTGAACTCTATGAAAGCTCTCTTTGCCTTGTTAATAAATGCAGCTTCAATCCTGCTCCAAAAACAGGGGACGTGATAAGTGGCGCCAAGGTGATCAATGATGGTTTTGGGGACCTTGCTCTTTATACCAATCCTGGTTCAAGCTATGCCCAGAATACTCCTTATGGGCTGGCGGCTTATGTAGGCATTCCTTTTCGTACTGCTGAAGGGCCTGTAGTCTTCAGAACAAGGAATGTAAATGATATAATCAATATGGGATCTTCTGCACAGGATTTGCTTATAACCGGATTTATGCCCGATCCTAAAGGTGGAGACGGAGGAAGTGAATACGTACAAATGCTGGCTACTACAGATATAAACTTTTCAACCACCCCATACAGCATTGTATTTAGTTCCAATTCAGGCAATAACAATACTGCTACTCCGCTCGCTGCGGGCTGGGCTACAGGGGGGCAGCGTACCATTAAATGGAACATTACGTCGGGCGGCGTAAAAAAAGGAGAATTTTTTTATTTTGGTTTCCAGAAAAGAGGAATGAATGGTCCAGCAGATACTGATACTTTTCCACCTTCAACAAATTTTTATCAAAAAAATTATAATGGCGCCGACAAGGCTATAAACGCCGGAGATGGAGGACTTGCCAAGGCAAGTAGCTTCAGTAACTCCGGCCCGTTTGCCAACAGCGGAAACACCTGTGGCGTTGCATTATTTAAGGGAACTACTGTTACCGAAGCTTCAGTTCCGGAAGATGTATTGTTTGTGGCCACGGGTGGGGGTCTCGATATTTATAACCCGGCCAAAACGCCTGTCTTAGGCTACAGGATCACTAATAACGACTGGTACTCTATGTATTCGGTAGGGATAGACTCTGCTACTTATAAGCCCGTTATAGTACCTTATCTGTATTATCGTTCCACTGGCAATACCGCCAATATGGCTTACTCAACCCCTTCCGATATCGGCTATTTTTATATGATGGGTGGTATATATAATATTACGCTTGCCAGATGGACAACTGCCCGGAAGAAAGTGCAGGTAGAATTACCTCAGAAAACAGGAAAGACTGTTGACGTTATAGAAAAGGATCCCAATGTAACAAAGCTGGTTGATTGATATTTTATAAGTTGTCCAATCAATGAAAAGCGGCTGTCTCTTAATGTGAGGCAGCCGCTTTCTTTTGTATCTTATCTCCTACTTCGTATTTCTAATCTCCGGTAGGAACAATATCGCTCGTTTCCACCATTAACATTACGGTCTTTTGCAATGCCCTTGTGCGGTGAAGAATGCCTTTGGTAATCGTAAATCCTTCCCAGGGGTTTAAAGTAATTGTTTTGTCTTCGAGGTCAATGAGCAATTGACCATCCAGTACAAAAAAGAATTCATCATCGTTATCGTGTTTGTGCCAGTGGTACTCCCCTTCTACAATGGCAACCCGCACCACGCTGCTGTTCACCTGCGTTAGGGTTTGGTTGAACCATTTATGCTGATTGGCTTTAACAATGGCAGGCACATCGATCAGTTCAAGGTGATTGAATTTTACATCGAGCCGGGTATCGTAGGGAAATTCGTTTTCCATAGCTTACTTTTCTATAAATGTAAACTTGTTTTGGCATTGTTCCAGACGTCTTCGTAGTAAAATACATTTTCAACATGAACGTTAGCGGCGTGATTGAGTTTTATGACTTCCTTATTATCCGCAGGGCGAACCATTTGAACATCTGAAATTCGGGCGCCGACCACATCATCGAGATAAATGGGATACCGGCTGTCGCGATTTTCGTAGTTAAAAGAACAGCCTTTTACGGTGAGGTCCATTACATGGCGGGCATACAATCCGTACGATGGTTCTGTTTTGAGATTGGCTGCATTGTATTGTCCCACCCCTAATTCAGGCGGGGTGGCTGCTGTGTCTGATAATGGATTACCTCCTTTTACCAGTATCTTTACATCGTTGAATACAATATCTTTTATATAGCCGGTATGTTTGCCATTGGGCAGGGTAAAATGGAGACCGCCTGTTACCTGTTCGCTTGTAGGCAGACTGTACCCTGCAATGATGGGAGTTGCCCGGCGTTGTTTGCCATCGTAGCCAGCCCATCTTTTTCCGTTGAAGGAACTGCCTGCATACACTTCGTAAATGTCGATCCCGTTCAGGATGATATTTTCCACCTCGCCGATGTTTACATTTTTAACCAGTAGCTCATTGTGCTGTTCGCCATTATCCCTAAACTGGTATTTGCCTGTTTCCGCTCCTATTACCCGGCCGCGGTTGCTGATGGAAATAAAGAAAGGCGCAAAGGTGCGAAACATTACCGACCGGTGATGCAACGGACCGGTATGTCCGCAGTTGAGGTGAATATTCTTTATATGACCACCGTCGTTGGTAGAGATCGAAAACCCTGCTTTGTTTGAACCGAGCACATAGATATTATCTACACAAATGTCGGTGATGTCGTCTGCCGTTTCGGAACCTATCTGAAACAGGTTGCAATTGGTATCGCCGATCACATTGCGCACCTTATAATCGTGCGCCGGGCGGGTAAAACCCAGGGAACAATCGGAACCGGGTTTTACAATATCATCGGAACTTACTTTTGAGTAAATATTGGTGACCGTTACGTGGCTGCAGGCCATAAAATCATAAATGTCCCGCACACTTGCCGTGCTGCGCCAGGAAAAATAAGTATTGTGAACATGGATGGAATCGGTACCGGTAGCCAGTAAGGCAAAATGCCCGCTGCGATCGATGTGCAGCATGTTATCCGTATCAAAATCGGGTGAGCCGTCTTTGCTGATGTAATAAGGTTCGTCCTTTGTACTATCGTACCAAAGATCGGCTTCGCGGTAAATACCCCCTATTTCAATATTGGTACATAATTTAAAAGAGAACATTTTGTCGGCCCGGTTATCGGGATTATTGTTCATTACCTTGTCGCCGGTAACCAGGTTGCCGTTTCCGGTGATGTAGCCGTTGCCAATGATCTTTACATTGTTGAGCCGTTCGCCAACAAATAAGGCGTTATTGAAATACTGATGGCCCACATCCTGTTTGGTTAAATAGTTCTCCGGGTCTTCATAGGGACCTGCATCTGTAGGTGATAAACCGGAGCGGTATTTTTTATCGCTGAACCAGGTGGTTTCGGGTGCATCGCCGCCTTTTAATGCTTTTATGGCGGCGTCTTTTTCAATGTACAAATACACATTGCTTTTTAAGTGCACGGTTCTAACAGAATAGATCCCCTTACTAAAAAGCAGCGTGCCCCCTCCTATGCGGTTCAGGAAATCGATGGCTTTATTAATGGCCTGGGTACAATCCTGGCTGCTGTCGCCGGTAGCGCCGGCTGTTTTTACATCCAGTTTTCCTGAATACAACTGCGCCGGATTCGAAAATCCTTTGTGCAATCCATCTTTAACCAATAACCTGAATGTATATAATTTATCCTGTTGCAATCCGGTGATAATAGCGACTGATCTTTTCAAATCGATGGTGGCATTGACGGGTGTAAAGGTTTTACCGGAATCAAGAGATTGTTGTAATTGAACGGAGTTTGCGGTTATGGCGCTCCAGGTAAATTGAGCAGTAGTATAAGTAGAGGCTGTTTCCCTGTATTGCAATGACTGGTCAACGGTTCTTGCAAAATCGGCTACGGTGGGGGTTACTGTAAGCATGGCTGTTTCCGCTCCCGTGCCTGCGCTGGTTAATACTTCGGGATTTGAAGTAGTATAGCTTGCTTTGAATGCATAATTACCCGTTTTTGTAAAGCGTACATTCCGGATCACGATTGTCAGATCAGCCCCATTAGCCGGCCGCAGATCGAGATGAGCGAATTGCAACAGGGAGCCGCCATTGGGCTGTGGTGTAATAGACACCGCTCCCACTTTATTGTAAGAATATTTGGTCCCTGTTCTGCCTATAGATTGTTGCGCCAGGTTTTGCAGGGCAACATCGCCCCGGCCGATCACATTCACGGTAGTATTTTGTAAAGTAGCATGAATACCGGCGGGCAGATAAATTTTTACCGTCGCATCGGGACTGCGTTGCCCGGCTGTATAGAAAAGTACCAGGTCTTTTGAAGTGTTCACCGTTACCCGTTCCTGCTGAAAATTAAGCTGCCCACCCAGCGCCAGCGGTTGCAGCACCAGCAGGTATTTTTTCATGGCTATACCATCCTGCGCTGTTAC
>NZ_JBJMLX010000497.1:0-7170 GCF_045805085.1 Niastella sp. | reverse complement strand
ATACCGGCATTGTTCACCAGGATATCAATATGACCGAGTTGCGTTATTATCTGTTTTACCAGTGTGGGTATGGCTTCCAGATCGCTCAGGTCAGCGGCGATGGGCACGCAGAGGTTACCCAGGTTTTGTTTGGCCTGGTGCAGCTTTTCCTGGTCACGGCCTACAATGACCGTAGTGATATTGTGCTGCACAAATTTCTCTGCAATGGCCAGGCCAATGCCAGAACCCCCTCCGGTTACTATAGCTACTGTTTGATTACTTGAGTTCATTTATTCTAAGTTTAACAATCTTTAATTTTAAATTGTAGGTTTTGTGGTCAATGGTGAATCGTGAAACGTCAAACGTGAAAGGACTCGCGATGGGGTAATATTCTTTACTGTTTTCTTCTCTCACTCGTCTTATCGCCCTTTATCAACTCTATCAACCCCATCAACTCTATCAACTTGTTAACTCGTCAACTGATCAACTCCTCAATGCGGTGCATACGGAAATTCCAGCCCTTCATAATACGCCAGCGTATGATCCGGTTGCTCATATTTGGCCGGAATAGGTTTATTGGAAAAGGTTTGAAAATACAATAAACAGGCGTTGCGCCACCACACGGCTTCCTGCTCCTGAATGGCCAGCAGTTGCTTCACTTCATTGAACCGCCCGGCATCGATATAATTTTTCATTCCATCCCAGCTGCGTTGCATCCAACGTACGGAATCAACGCCACTGTAATATTTATCGCACAACGTCTCCCACAGCGTTTTGCCGGAATGCATTTTATAATCCCAGGGAACGTGATGAAACCATAATAAAAAAGCTTCCGGACAGGTAGCCAAATTTTCAAATTGCTGCCGCACAGCCGGCTGGTATTGCGCCAGGGCGTTACTGCCCCTGGCGGTACGATCGAACCCAATACCAATGGAGTCTGCTTTATGAAAATATACCGGGTTCCAGTCGGCACGCGGCGCTTTGTTGTACCAGGGGGCCGGACCGTAATGATGTCCATAACCCATAATATGGTGCAGACCAAGCGGCGTCATGTAATTCACCTGTATTTCCCTTGAGGCAAGCATGAGTTGTTGAACCGTATCAACAAAAGCCTGTTTATTGGTAAAGGTTTGCCGCAGCCACTCGCTGACAATTTGGGCCGAAGTTAAGGTATTGTCCCAGGCCAGGCGCCCCAGCGTATACCAGTTGGCCTGGCCAAAAGGATGACCCGTCCAGTTGATATCGCTGCCAATATTCGAAACGCCTGCCATGCCGCTGAGGGTATGGCCATCGGTGGCGCCATCTACTATTTGCGCTACAGTACTATTATTTTTTGCATGGGTGTCGGCGTCCAGCACTTCTTTGAACAGGGGTGCCAGGTATACCAGGTGGGTGGCAAAACCCAGATACTCCTGCGTGAGCTGGTATTCCATCATCAACGGGGTTTGCGGCATAGCACCAAACAATGGATGAAAAGGTTCCCTCGGTTGAAAATCGATGGGCCCATTCTTTACCTGCACCAATACATTTTTTCTGAACTGCCCATCGAGTGGTTTAAAATCATTATACGCTTGCTTGAACCTGTCTTCAGGAGTTTCGCTGCTGTACACAAATGCACGCCACATTACAATACCATCATGAGGAGCCATTGCATCAGCGAGCATGTTGGCACCATCGGCATGGGTACGATTGTAATTTTGCGGGCCCGGTTGTCCTTCAGAATTGGCTTTCACCAGGAAACCGCCAAAGTCCGGGATGTATTTATAGATCTCGTCGGTTTTATCTTTCCACCATTTTCTTACTTCTTCATTTAAGGGATCGGCTGTTTTCAGTTTACCGATCTCAACAGGTGCGCTAAAACGGGCTGTGAGGTATACTTTTATATGGTATGGCCTGAAAACATTGGCCAGCGCCGCTACTTTTTGCAACCACTCTTCTGTTAAGAGTATGGCATTTGCGTTTACATTGGTAAGCACGGCGCCATTGATGCCGATAGAGGCATTCGCCCTTGCATAATCAATATACCGCTGGTCGATGTAACCGGGCAAACGTTGCCAGTCCCAAATGGAACAACCGGCATAACCCCGCTCTACAGTCCGGTTCAGGTTATCCCAATGATTCAGTAACCGGAGTTTTATTTTAGGTACACTGGTTATCGACAACTGCTGGATGGATTGCTGGGTTTGCAGCAATCGTAAAAAATGAAAAGCGCCATAAAGTATGCCCGCTTCTTTATTCGCGGTGATGAGCGTAACGTTCTTCCCTTCATATTTCACCGTATGGATTATAAAGCCTTCATCGCCCAGACGCGCCAGTGCGGTATCGCCTACCAGCTTGCGAATAACCGGTGAATGCGCAGGTAGTCCCAATAAAACAGTTCCATTAATAACAGCTGTTTGTACAGGTACCTTTTTACCCAGTAAACCGGATAACCCGGTTTGCAATTCCTGTTTGGCTGCAAGCAGTTTTGCTTCATCAGCCTGGCAATTGATGCTGGTGATCTGTTGCCGGTATTGTTGTAGTAAAGAGGGGTTGTCGATTGTATTGTAGCGTAACCACAAGCGATACCCGTCTTCCGCGGATACGGAATTATAAATGAGAACGGCGAATATAATTAGGAGCCTTTGTTTCATATGGTAATGTTAGGTCTGAGTGTATTGCTTATGGCTTATAACTGTATTCCTGAATTTGCCTTCAATGAAGATGCTCTTATTATCAGTTCTGACCGTAATAAAATGGTATTGGTAGCGTCAATGCTGTTCACGCCATTTAAATGATTGATTAAACTGGCGGCTGCCATTTCACCCATTTTATAGCCGGGGTAATTAATGGTTGTTAAATTAGGTTCAACCACAGTTGACACGGGGTCGTTGTTAAACCCTACAAAAGCAATGTCCTGCGGAATGCGGATGCCAGCTTTTTTCAAAGCCACCATACAACCAACGGCACAGTTATCATTCGCGGCAAAAACGGCATCGGGCAACGGGTTCATCTGCAAAATAGCTGTAGCTGCCTGCACGCCGGCTTCCCGGCTCAGGTTATTGATTAGAATATATTTTTCATCAAAAGTCAGCTGGTGATCGGCCAGCGCCTGTTTGTAACCAGCCAGCCTGTCAAGATACACATTTCGTTTTGGCGTGGCAGTAATATGTAGAATGCGTTGGCAACCCTGGGCTATCAAATGGCTGGTTGATTCGTAGGCGCCTTTGCGGTTATCGATCAATACACTGGTGAAATCAGGATGTTCGGCCACGCGATCGAAAAATATCAGGGGAACGTTCTTTTTAATGAATTGATCAAAGTGGGAGAGATCGTCTGTTTCATAAGCGAGGGATACCAGCAGGCCATCCACCCGGTTATTGAACATAGTTTTGGCACTGTCTACCTCTTTACTTGCCGACTCAGACGATTGACTGATTATAAGCGTATAGCCTTCGTTATTGGCAACACTTTCAATACCGGCAATCACTGTGCTCATGAAATAACTGTTGAGCCGCGGAATGATCACCCCGATGGTATAGGTACGCTGCTCCCGAAGGTTGCGCGCGAAATGGTTATATCTGTAACCCATTTCTTCAGCCAGCTCGAAGATCTTCTTCCTGGTTTTTTTGCTTACAACAGGGTCATCTTTGAGGGCCCGGCTTACCGTAGCTATTGAGATATTCAATTTACGGGCAAGGTCGTAAATCGTTATTTCTTTGGGTTTTTCCATACAATCGCTTACACGTTGATAGTAAAGGTAGAATAAAATTATTTTTTAAAAAACAATGTAATCGGTTACATCGTCTCATTTTTCTGGTTAAATTAGTGTCAGGAATTGTTTATCGATTGATTGCCATGTAGATAAAAAGGGTTGAATACCATGCTCAGGACAAAAGCAGCAGGCAGGAGGAATGGGGCAAAGGGTAAAGGGCAAAGTTCGCTGAACGGAAGGCTTAACGCCAATAACTTAAAAACTTAATAACTAACGAACTGAATAGAAAACAAATTAAGAATTAAGATCACTATGGAGTATACAATGCGTTGGTTCGGGCCTAATGATCCCGTTCCATTACAACATATCAGGCAGGCAGGATGTTCCGGAGTAGTAACGGCCCTGCACCACATTCCCGTGGGTGATGTATGGACTGTAGACGAGATCAACAAACGAAAAGCCATGATCGAAGCGGCGGGCATGAGCTGGACGGTCATTGAGAGCTTACCGGTACATGAAGACATTAAAAAGCAAACCGGTAATTACCAGCAGTACATTCAAAACTACAAGGAAAGTCTGCGTAATGTAGCTGCCTGTGGGTTACAGGTTATCACCTATAATTTTATGCCCATACTTGATTGGGTTAGAACCGATATTAACTATAAAATGCCCGATGGCAGTAAGGCCCTGTTCTTTGAACGGCTGGCCTTTATTGCCTTTGATGTGTTTATGCTGGAAAGACCGGGTGCCGAAAAAGAATATACAAAGGAAGAACTGAGCGGCGCAAGGCATTATCTCGACAGCATAACACCTCAGAAAAAAGAAACCTTGTACCGCAATGCCTTGTTGGGACTGCCAGGCAGTGATGAACCTTTTACGAAGGAGCAGGTACTGGCTGCATTGACAACCTATCGCCACATCGATGCGCAGCAATTAAAAGCACACCTGTTTTATTTCCTGCAACAGGTAGTGCCTGTGGCAGAGGAATGTGGATTGAAAATGGCTATCCATCCGGATGATCCGCCATACCCGGTATTGGGATTGCCCCGTATTATGAGCACCGAACAGGATGTAAAAGATCTGTTGCAGGCGGTGCCTTCCAAAGCAAACGGTCTGTGTTTTTGCACGGGTTCATTGGGTGTAAGGACAGACAATGATTTGCCCGGCATAGTACAACGCTATGGCGATCACATTCATTTTGTACACCTGCGCAGCACAAAAAGAGATGGGGCCGGCAACTTCTTTGAAGCCGATCACCTCACGGGTGATGTTGATATGTATGCGGTGATAAAAGAACTGGTGCTGGTTATGCAAAAAAGAAAAGTATCATTACCCATGCGCCCCGATCATGGTCACCAGATGCTGGATGACCTGAATAAAACTACCTACCCGGGCTATAGTGCCATTGGCCGGTTACGGGGATTAGCAGAGTTGCGGGGGTTAGAATTGGGAATTGTTAGAAGTTTGCAGGTAAGTTGAGGGGGTTGATAAGGTTGACAAAGTTAATACAACATAAAAGCCCACTCCGGTAACCGGTGTGGGCTTTTTGCTTTTGTCCTGTCTGCCGTCTGCCTTGCTACTCTTTCATCCCCCCATGCTTAAACAAATAATAGGCTGTTTGATATGCCGCAATTGCTTTCCTGCTCAATGCTGAATCATTCTTTATAACATGCTGTTCATCTGTTTTGGCATTCCAGATACTGGTGGTAACCTGTTGTTGCGGACTGGCAATCACCAGGCTGTCGTGTTGCAGATAACCCAGCTTTTGATAAGTAGCAACATAGGCCCTGGGTTGAAAGGTTGGTAACAACACATTCTTGCCATACCAGTTTGATTCGTATTGCCAGTTCATCAGACCGAATAAGGTGGCAAACATATCTATCTGCGAACATTGTTTATCGATGACGTGACTGGCATCGTTTTTCAAATTATAAATGATACAGGGAATATGGTATTTTGAAACATTGATCTCATTTTTACCGGCGCTGCTGGCGCAATGATCGGCCACAAAAATGAATACCGTATTATTGAACCAGGGTTTGGTGCGTACTTTTTTCAGTAATTCCCCAATGGCATAATCAGTATATTTTACGGCTCCATCCCGGCCTGAGCCGGAAGGGATATCGATCTTTTTATCGGGATAAGTAAAAGGACGGTGATTGCTGGTGGTCATCACAAAATCAAAAAAGGGCTGTTGTTTGGCATAACGCTCATCAGCCTCCCTGATAACTGCATCGTACAGGTCTTCATCACAAATGCCCCAGGCATTGGCAAAATGAATGTTCTTGTCATCAATAATACTTCGGGCGCCGGTGAAATGATCGCCCGGTTCAAACCGGCCGCCTTTATCGATTATATCGAATCCATTACTGCCAAAGAAGTTATTCATGTTATCAAAATAACCGTCACCCCCATAAAAGAATGAGCGGGAATAACCTGCTTTTTTAAAAATGCTGCCAACGGTAAACAAACCCTGGTTATCGCTGCGCCGCACAATACTATTACCGGGGGTGGGTGGAACGCACAGCGTCAAAGCTTCCATACCCCGCACGGTACGCGTGCCTGTTGCATACATATTGGTGAACAGAATGGCCGAATCAGCCAGGGCATCGAGCACCGGTGTAATGTGGCTGGTATTGCCAAAATGTTCCATAAAATCGGCACTGAAACTTTCAATGGTTACCATTATCACATTAGGCTTTTGCTCCATCCCGGCATTAGCTATTTGCCGCCTGATGGTGTAACCGTTCGCCATGAATGGCGAATTGGGCTCCTGCAGATCGGAACGTACTATTGAAAAAGCGCTTTCTTCCGGTTCCTTCGCATAAAAATCATAATAGTTCAATTCATTATTCCTGAAAGCAGAAAAGAAGGAGTAGATACCTGCCTTCGATAATTCATTCTGATACCGGTTGTGTTGTCCATCGGCCCAGGAATTGGAGATGAACAAAAGGCCCATAAATGCACCAAATATTACCATGCCGGTATATAAAAGGCGCGTAGCAAAAGGAGTATCAGATTTAAAACTCTGTTGAAAGAACCTTCTTTTATAAAAAATAAAGAGCACCAGCCCCGTCAGCAACAACATGCCACTGATAAGCCAGGGCAGGGGATACGACTGGTTGATATTATTGATAACCTCAAATGTATATACCAGGTAGTCTACCGCAATAAAATTGAACCGGCTTTCAAATTCATCCCAAAACGCAAATTCGGCAAAGAAGGAGAACATGATGATAAGCACGGTCAGAAAAAAGCCGGCATAGGTTATTACTTTATTAACTCTGGACGTATTCCAGCGTTGGGGCAGTATCAATAAATATAAAGAATACACCACGCAGAAGCACAGGGCCACTATGGTATCAAAGATCAGTCCCTGGCCATATATGCGCAAACAGGAAACAATACCAGGATCTGCTTTGTGAAATGACCATGCCAGTAAAACGGTTCTTGTAATAAATGAGATAACCAGGAAGAACAGTATGAAGTGGAATAGT
>NZ_JBJMLX010000496.1:0-5776 GCF_045805085.1 Niastella sp. | reverse complement strand
TTATTGGATAAAGCTTCGACCACCAATTCGAGCAGGTTTAAAAGCTTTCGTGCGTCTCCTCCTGAAATGGTCAGCAATGCTTCCGTTTCTTTTAATTGGATGTTCTTTGTTTTCAGCCATTCGTCTTTTTCAATCGCCTGATGCAACACTTTTACCAGGCCATCTTCCAACAATGGCTTCAATACATAAACCTGGCTACGACTGAGCAAGGCGCTGTTCACTTCAAACGAAGGATTTTCAGTGGTGGCGCCAATGAGGGTAACAATGCCATTTTCCACGGCGCCCAGCAGGGCATCCTGCTGTCCTTTATTAAAACGGTGTATTTCGTCAATGAATAAGATGGCCCGTTCTTTATCCTTCGCCTCGGCAATTACTTCACGAACTTCTTTTACGCCTGAGCTAATGGCGCTGAGGGTGTAAAAAGGGACCTGTAAAGTATGGGCAATGATGTTGGCAATGGTGGTTTTGCCGGTGCCGGGCGGGCCCCATAAGATCATGGAGGGCACTTTCCCCTGGTCGATAGCTGTACGCAAAATACTTCCTTTACCGGTAAGGTGTTCCTGTCCTGCCAGCTCATCCAACGTATTCGGGCGTAACCTTTCTGCGAGTGGTGTTGCTTCCATAGTTATTGGGAAGAAATATACCCCCTCAAGTTAGGAAAATTTTGCTTGATGGTTTACGTCTTCTGGTCAAACTGGTCGTACCAGGTATTGATGGTGTTTTCATAGATCACCCGCCGCAATTTGAACATGCCAGCCAAAAAGATAAAATGCATGATGAAAATGCCCCATGAGATCAGCACCATGGCGGTTAAATAAAACCATGCGCCTTTGTTCTTGCTAATATTTATCAAATCAAATACAAAGGGAACCATCCACCAGCTATTTACGATCTGGGCAAACAGGAAGGCGATCAAAATAAAATTAAGGAGATACAGAATGTTGAACCAGCGCTTTTGTTTGGGCGAAAGCGGCACATCGGGGTAATTGTAATTCAGCATGGACAGGCCGTGGTAAACAAAAATAAACACCAGGGTGTACGCGATAATATTTATAAAGCCTACCAGTGCATTTGCCTGGATAAAGATCTCGCGAAGCGAAAACATGCCTTTAAAGGCTACCAGTATTAATTGTACGATGCAAACTGTGCGAAATGCTTTCCAGCCTGTAGTAATTCCTTTCATCCACATGAATTTAAAAAGCCCCCCGTCTCGGTTCAGCCTGGACGGGGGGCTTTAAAATACTTCAAAAAAAGGTTATTGCAAATTCAACTTTATCTGTAACTCGTCGAATTGTTTTTGATCGATGGCGCTGGGGGCGTCGAGCATTACATCGCGGCCACTGTTGTTTTTGGGGAAGGCAATAAAATCGCGAATGCTTTCGCTGCCGCCCAAAATGGCGCACAACCGGTCGAACCCATAGGCAATACCACCATGCGGGGGCGCGCCATATTCAAATGCACCCAGCAGGAAGCCGAATTTATGCATGGCTTCTTCCTGGCTCATACCCAGTGCGGCGAACATTTTTTCCTGCAGGTCGCGCTGGAAGATCCGAATGGAACCGCCGCCAATTTCATTCCCGTTCAACACCATATCATACGCATTGGCTTTGATGTTAGCGTAAGGGTGTTTCAGGTATTCAGCCGCATTTTCAATAACAGGGCTGTTTTTGATCATTATTTCTATCTGATCGGGTTTGGGTGAGGTGAAGGGGTGGTGACGGGCTACCCAGCGGTTGTCATCTTCAGCGTATTCAAACAGCGGGAAGTCGAGCACCCACAGTAATTTAAACTCATCTTTTTTACGCATACCGAGGCGTTCGCCCATTTCGAGGCGCAGTTCGCTCATGGCTTTGCGGGTGCGTTCTTCGGCGCCGGCCAGTATCAGCACCAGGTCGCCGGCTTTGGCGCCTGCTGCATCGGCAATGGTTTTCAGTTTATCTTCTGTAAAGAATTTGTCGACACTGCTTTTATAAGTACCGTCAGCATTACATTTAATGAATACCAGTCCCTGCATACCTATTTGCGGGCGTTTTACCCATTCGGTCAGCTCATCGGTTTGTTTGCGGGTGTATTCGGCGCAGCCGGGAACAGCAATGGCTACCACGGTTTCTGCATCGTTGAACACTTTAAAATCGGCGCCTGCAATTAACTGTCCGGTGGCGGGCAGTTTGCCGTCTTTGGTGAAAGCTGATTTTATATTGAGCAACTGCATGCCAAAACGAATGTCGGGTTTGTCGTTCCCATATTGCCACATGGCTTCTTCCCAGCTCATGCGTTGCACTTTTTCGGTAACCTCGAGGCCTTTTACTGCTTTGAAGATGTGTTTGATCATGCCTTCAAACATGTTCAGGATATCTTCCTGCTCTACAAAGCTCATTTCACAGTCAATCTGCGTAAACTCCGGCTGACGGTCGGCGCGCAGGTCCTCATCGCGAAAACATTTTACCACCTGGTAATACCGGTCGTAGCCGCTCACCATCAACAATTGTTTAAAAGTTTGCGGTGATTGCGGTAAAGCGTAAAACTGACCGGGGTTCATGCGGGATGGTACCACAAAGTCGCGTGCTCCCTCGGGAGTTGATTTAATCAGGAAGGGCGTTTCGATATCCATAAAATGGTTATCGTGCAGGTAATTACGGGCAGCCCGGTTAACGGCATAGCGCAATTCCAGGTTCTTTTTTACCAGACCACGACGAAGGTCGAGGTAGCGGAATTTCATGCGAAGGTCATCGCCGCCGTCGGTTTCGTCCTGGATGGTGAAGGGTGGCGTGGCCGATTTATTAAGAATTTTAAAAGAAGTTATTTTGATCTCAATATCGCCGGTGGGAATGTTGGGGTTCTTACTGCTGCGTTCATTCACCACACCTGTGGCCTGTATTACAAATTCGCGACCCAGTGGCTGCTTGTCGAGCTCACTGTTCAGTTCTTCACCCAGTAACAGCTGGGTAATGCCATAGCGGTCTCTCAGGTCGATAAAAGAGATACTACCAAACTTTCTGATGGTTTGCACCCAGCCGGCAAGCGTTACCTGTTGCCCTTGTTGTGCTATCCGTAATTCTCCACAGGTATGAGTTCTGTACATTCCTATAATATTTTAAATAATCTGATAAGCTTTAGTGATAGCTCCGCGTTTTGGCGCGGGTGGCAAAGGTAATTCAAAACGGCTGCTTTCCTGCTTCCTGAAAGCGGAAATCAATTTCGTAATGATTGATTTTCATATTCCGGCAAAATATGGGGAAAAAATGTAATTCCTGTTGCCAACTTTAACACAACGCCTTCCCAATACCTGTTGGCCTACTACCCAATGTTGGGTATTTTTTACTATTTTTCGCCCGCGGAAATAATATCAATAATGACATCCGGAATTATTTTTTTGCTGATTGTAGTGGTCGCCGGCAGCCTTTCTTTTGCACATTACCTGCGTAACAGGTTCCTGGCCCAAAAGGTAAAGGAACAGTACGATACCAAGCACAATGCATATGATGCAATATTGCAGCAATACATTCCTTATTACCGCAACTTAAATACAGCCCTGCGCGAGCGTTTTCTGAAAAGGACCCTCATTTTCAGGGCTACCAAACATTTTGAGTTTGTTGAAATGGAAGAGGAAGATCATATGTCGCTGCTCATCAGCGCCGCTGCTGTACAACTCACTTTTGGGTTGCAGCATTTTCTCATGGACCATTTCCACAAGATCTACATCATGAAGCGGGATTACCATTACGGGTTGTTCAATGTGCCTTTTCAGGGCCACGTGAATGAAGATGGGATTTACCTGTCGTGGAATAATTTTTTAAACTCTTATGCGAACTATTCCGATGGTGATAATGTTGGGTTACATGAGATGGCGCATGCACTGGCTTATGTAAATTTTCCCGAACATGAACATGAGGGGGAGGATGAAGGTTTCCAGTACCGGTGGTTTAAAACGTTCACTGCCACAGGCCGGGAAGTGTTCAACCGCATGCAGGCCGGGGAAATGAATTTGTTGGGAAGTTATGCGGCCACCAACTATCAGGAATTTTGGGCGGTTTGTGTGGAGAATTTTTTCGAACGGCCTACTTCATTCAAAATACAACTGCCTGAATTATACGATGCTATATGTAAATTGCTGAATCAGGACATGTTAAAGTCGGGAATTTTTCTTGAACCGGTTAACGACGATTACAGCCAGTACTGATGGAATTTTCTCTAAGGGTCTTTCTTTTTTAAAATTTTCTTTCTATTTTGTAGCCGGATATAACCCTCTATAGTTGATAACACCCCTTTAATGTAATTTCCGCATTCCCCAAGGATCCCTGAAAGCCGTACACCGATCCATTTTCTCTATTTGAAAACCACTGTTCGTTGATCTGATCCCGTCAAGTCATTACGAAAGAAAAATAGAGCCTTATGGAGATTTTGATCATTTTTCTGGTGGTCTTCGGCATCATTGTATTGCAAAGCCCTGTTATAAAATGGTACAATTACCTGTACGAAAAGAGGCAGTACAAACTGTTTCTTGCACAGGAAACCTTTTATCATGCCATTGTTGCCCAGCACCTGAAATATTACAATCGATTAAGCGTAGATGACCAGCACAAATTCCTCTTCAGAGCTTACCTGTTCAAAAAGGCAAAGAAATTCCATTATATAGAGGTGGAAGAACGTGCTGAAATGCCCATTCTTATCAGTGCCGTGGCTGTTCAATTGACATTTAAACTGGAAAAGTACCTGTTTAACTTTTTCAGAGACATTTACGTGCTGAAGGACGATTATCATTACGGGTTTTATTCCCGTCCGTTTGAAGGGCACGTTGACCACAGCGGCATTTATTTGTCGTGGGACAAATTTATCAAAGGAGTAAAAGGGCTTACTCCTAACTGGAACATGGGTTTACATGAAATGGGTCATGCGCTGGCCTATGTAAATTTCATTTCCCAAACAGAGGAAGACAAACATTTTAAAAAGGAGTTCAAGAATTTTTCCAAAGTGGCCCGCCCAATTTTTGAGAGCATGCAAAATGGCCTCAAGAATTTACTGGGCGATTATGCCGGCACTAACTATCATGAATTTTGGGCAGTGAGTGTGGAAGTGTTTTTTGAAAATCCCATTCGCATGCGCCACGAAATGCCGGAATTATATGCAGCTATGAGCTCATTATTACGCCAGGACCCGATTGATATGTTGAACATCAATAAACTGGCAGCCTAGCGCACTATTTACCTTTTTCAGTCTATCTACGTATTAGTGTTTAATGCCGGATGCAGTAAAATTACTGTGTTCGGCATTTTTGTTTATGTGGCCGGCGCCTGTAACATTTTGGTTTTGCAGGCTACTAAATAATATATAGTTTTAACCACCGGAACTACACCGCTATGAATTACCAACCTGGTTTACACATTATTGCAGAGTTTTCATCTCCCAAAAAGGAATTACTTGAAAGATTTTCGTTCGTACAGCAGCTGTTACATAGCCAGATCAATAAATATGGATTGAGCAAATTGGGCGAAGTGTTCCATGATTTTGACCCCGCCGGGTACACGGCGGTGATCTGCCTCAGCGAATCGCATATCTCATTACACAGCTGGCCTGAATACGATCGCATAAATATGGATATCTATTTATCGAACTACCAACAAAATAACGATCAAACAGGTCAACGGATCTTTGAAGAACTGGTCAGGTTCTTTGATGCCGAAGTGATAGCCTGTCAACAAATAAAACGCTGATTGCCAAAACTATCCGCATCTCTTCTCCCCCCTCAGACTGACTGCCTCACTACCCTCGCCCTGTT
>NZ_JBJMLX010000495.1:0-6585 GCF_045805085.1 Niastella sp. | reverse complement strand
GCCTGTTTGGTAGTAACGAGAATAACGCCAAAAGCGGCACGGGCGCCATAGATAGCTGCAGAAGAGGCGTCTTTCAACACTGACAGCGATTCAATATCCGACGGATTCAACATATTGATGTCACCCGGTGCGCCATCGATCAGGATCAGCGGACTACCCGTTGTATTTGATACAGACGCAAAACCACGTACATTGAAAGTACCGGTGCTGCCGGGATGTCCATCGCCAAAATTTATATTGAGGTTGGGGATGGCGCCCTGCAAAGCTTGTGCAACGGATGAAACCGGCCGGTCTTCAAATACGCGGGCATCTACCGTGCTCACTGCGCCGGTTACATTCACTTTCTTTTGCGTACCATAACCCACAACCACCACATCTTCGAGGATGCTGTTCTTCTCTACAAGCCGGATCATGAGGGTATTCTTCCCTTTTCCTTTTACAATAAACCCGGGAAACTCATTTTTTTCATAGCCTACCGTAGAAAATTGGAAATCGTATTTCCCGCCGGTACGAAATTCATGAAACACAAAATCGCCGCTTGAATCTGTTGTGGTATTGTACACGCGACCGGTTGATCGCTCGGTAGCAGTGACCGTTACGCCAGCCAATGCGGAGCCCCGCATGCTGAGCACGGTACCGCGTACATCCGATACTTCGCCTGTAATTGTACTAACTTCCGGTTTTTGGGCCAGCAGCGGCCCCTGCAAAACCAGGATCATTATGAGGCATACGATACCCCTGAAGAGCTTTTTCGCTTTTCCCATTTAGCTATAGTTTAAATATGTTTATAAGAGAAGTGAGCGTGGATCCTATTTTATAATAAATCCATCGCCGGCAGCAATCAATGATAGTCCGTTTATCCGGGTAACCGTTTTTAAGATCAGTTCAACAGCGTCGCCCGGTAATACCGATCCGGTAAAATAAGCATCGGCTACACTCGTGTGATTATATTGAATGGGCACCTGATAGCGGCGTTTCAATACTTCAAGCACCGTAACCAGTTGCGCGTTGTTAAAGAACAGGGTATCTCCCACCCGTTGCACTTCTTTCGTATGGGCCAGTATCGTCTTCTTACTTTCTTCCACCGGTAATTTTTCTGGTTCCCAGCGGCTCACCGTCGGCTTCTGGGTGGTTGCAGTGAACGCCATTTCTTCACCCGGTACCAGGTAAATGTCTTTTATGGCGGAGTCTGATCTATTTAACCGGTGAATAACCACTTTCCCGGTATACAATCGCACCCTGATATCCCCAGCTGGCTTGGCAGCCACCAAAAACGAAGTTCCCAATGCAGTGGTGGAATAACCGTTGGCGTTTACACTAAACGGTTTGCTTTTGTTGTGCGCCACATAAAAATCAGCCTGCCCTTCCAGCGATACAACCCGATCGTGCTGGTTGTAGTTGGCAGAATCGTATCGAAGTATGGCGCCCGGTTCCAGTACAACCGTTGTTCCATCAACCATCCGGATGGTCAATGAGCGGGTGCCAGATGCATTTCTTGTTGCCAGTAATGGCTGCGTAATTGCGGACGTTTGTTTAGCTGCCAACTTATTTTTATTATGCGGCAAAAACAGGCTGGCAACACCAGCCACCAGCACTATGCCCGCCGCGGCGGTCCAGCGTTGCCAATGCATCGATCGCACTGGTGTTGAACGATGGGTGGCGCGCCGAATAACCGCCAACATCTTTTTTTCGTACGGTTCAGGGTATTCGCCTACCGGGGATGCGGCTGACCAGTCCCGGGCAAGCCGGGGCTCCGTTTCATTTTCCAACAGCCAGTTCATGACCTGCTGTGCTTCTTCCGGAGTACAATTGCCCTGGTAATAACGATGGATCAATTCCTGATCAGGCTGCATATATTTTGTAGCTGTTTTAAACATGTACACCGCAGGATGAAAGATCCCCCTACTGGTTACATTTTGTTAACATTAGAAAAGAGGATCCCCAGGATAATCAGCAGATCGGGTGAAAGGATACGTAGCTGCCGGGTAGCTTTGGTAAGATGATTCTCCACTGTTTTTACTGAAATGGATAATTGCGCGGCTATTTCTTTATTGGAAAGACCCTGGCGGGCTTTCAGCAGAATTACTTTTTTGCGAACAGGCGGCAGATGTCGGGTTATTTTTTCCAGTAGATCCTGGGTTTCAAAGCCGGTATTGGCGTTGTCACTGGTATCAGCTCCCACCGGATACATTTGCTGTGCATAGTTGAGTTCCCGGGCCGTTTTGCGGTCTTCCTGTCGAAGGTGATTGAGCAGAACAGATTTGGCAATAATATATACCTGTTTTTCAAGTGGATGAGATAAGGAAAGCGAAGTCCTGTAATTATAGATGCGAATGAAACATTGCTGGGTAAGCTCTTTCGCTACTTCTGAATGACGGGTCCTTTTCAGAAAGAAGTTATACACTTTTCCGTTCAGAAGATAATACATGACCACAAAGGCCTTTTCATCTCCTTCCCGGATCGCATAAATATCTATTGTGCTATTCATTGCCCTTACACGTGGTTGCTATCGGGGCAAATGTAAATACATATTACAGCAGGAGATATTATCATTATATTAATAACCCTGTTGGTATCTTTACAATAATTATCACCCAATGGCAACGGAAAGCAGCTATGATAATGTCCCCCGCCTTGTAGATCATCTTTTCCGGCATGAAACGGGAAAGCTTGTTGCCGTATTAACGCGCATTTTTGGCCCGCACCATCTTGAACTGGCCGAGGATGTTGTTCAGGATACACTTCTTGAAGCAATAAACGTATGGAACTATAAAGGCATACCGGAACATCCCATTCCCTGGTTGTACAAAGTAGCGAAAAACAAAGCCCTGAATATAGTAAACAGGGAAAAATACAAACGGGAATATGCAACAGCGGCAGCACATCTCTTAAAGTCTGAATGGACTGCCAATGCAGCATTGGAAACCTTATTTTCAGAATCTGAGATAAGAGATGATCAACTAAGGATGATGTTCACTTGCTGCCATCCTGCTATTTCCGGTGACTCACAAGTTGCGCTCACATTGAAAACCCTTTGCGGATTTAGTTTATCAGAAATCGCCAGGGCCTTTCTTACCACCGAAGAAAATATAAACAAACGTCTTGTCAGGGCAAGGCAAAAAATAAGGGAGGAAAAGATCTCTTTTGAAGTACCTCAACCGGAACACCTGGAAGACCGGCTGGATGCCGTACTACAAACGATCTACCTTCTTTTCAATGAAGGGTACAACGCCTCCACCGGCCCTTACCTGATCCGTTATGAACTGTGTGCAGAAGCCATCCGGCTCACCGAAATTATCAGCGTCAGTTCCTCCATAGTAGATAAATCAAAAGTATTTGCCTGTTTGGCGTTAATGTACCTGAACGCATCCCGTTTTAGCGCCCGGCAAAATGCGCAGGGTGAAATAGTAACCATGGCAGAACAGGACCGTAGCCAATGGGATAAGTTATTAATGGCAAAAGGATTTGCTTACCTCGATCCGGCGGCAACCAACAAAAACATTTCGGTTTATCATATCCTGGCCGCCATTTCCGCCTATCATTGTTCGGCAGCCAATTTTGCCTCCACCGACTGGAACAGTATACTGCTTTTGTACGATAAGCTGAGCGAACTCGACCGTTCACCGCTTGTAGCCCTGAACCGCGCTATTGCCCTGTCAAAAGTAAGCGGACCAGAGACTGCCATTGCTGAACTGGAAAAACTAAAAGACCTTTCTCCTCTTAAAAGTTACCACCTTTACTATTCAACACTGGGCGAATTTTATATGCAGGCCGGCCGGTTTACAGAAGCAAAAAATGCTCTTACAACTGCCATTGCCCTTTCACAATTGCCTGCCGAGCAGGAACTTTTGCGAAAAAGATTGGAGATCTGTAATCAAAATGGCGCATAATTTATTTGCATCCATGTCCCTATTTCAATTTCTCATTTGTTTTAAACACATCTTCCAATAGTAAAAAACAAACAATGAAGGAATTTTTATTAATCGTAAGAACCGAAGGAGAAGTATGGACAATGCTTCCCCCTGATAAATTGCGCCAACATATTGAACATGGTACAGCCTACATTGAGAAGCTGGTACAGCAAGGCAAAATCAAAAGCGCGCAGCCTCTTGACAGAGGCAGCCGTATCGTCACTAAAAATGATGGACTGGTAAAAGATGCGCCTTTTAATGAAACCAAAGAGGTGATCGCAGGTTATTTTCTTGTTGTCGCCGACAGTATAGAGGAAGCTGTGGCCATTGCAAAGGATAATCCCATTTTTGACGACATTCCTTCAACAATTGAGGTGCACCCAATAAAGCCGATCCCAGCATCGGCCTAAAGGCAAAGGGCAGAGGGCAAAACCGCGACGCGGCAAACTCTAAAAGGATATCCAATAGCCAGATTGAATAAAATAAAAATTTAAAACAAAAATGTCCCTATTAACGGGGCATTTTTGTTTTAAGGGTGTTAAAACGATCAATCATTTAAAAAGCAAAAAAAATGAAAGAGTTTATGTTATTGATCCGCACACAAGGGGATCACCTGGCGGAATTGTCGCCGGAACAACAGCAGCAACACCTTAAAAAAGTAATGACTTATATGGGTGGGTTGATGCAAAGCGGTAAATTAAACAGCGCACAACCGCTCGATATGGAGGGCGTAATTATATCAGGCGCGGCAGGCAAATTGAAAGACGGGCCGTTTAATGAAACAAAAGAAGTAATTGCCGGCTATTTTCTGGTGCAGGCGAACAGCCTCGAAGAAGCCATTCAAATAGCAAAAGAAAATCCGGTATTTGAAGATGGCACGGGCGCCAGAATTGAAGTACGACCCATTAAAGTAATGGAAGGCATTAATGGCTAAATAAAACAAGGTGTCCCGATTAAATCGGGACACCTAATTTTTATTACCTTACTATTTTTTACTCCAGTTCATGGCGGCCATCATCAGCAACTTTAGTTCCATCGGCTACTTTGTAAATGCGTAGGGCCAGGTATGGTTTGGCCGGCAGTTTTATCGATGCCTTGTTCTTTTCCATGAACTGATACCGGTTATCGGGCATGGGCACTACTTCAAACGCTGCGTCAACCGGCGTAATGATCATGTTCCAGGTATCGATGATATCCACCTTAAATTTTGCGCCGTTGGTGAGGTCCCTTTTAGGCAACACAAAATCCCATTGGGTTAATTTATTCTTGCCAAAATAAACCAGGTAATACTCCCCTGCTTTACCCGCCATATTTGTCTCCCAGTATTGATCTATCGGATCAAATCCTCCCTTAGGACCGCTCTCTACGATCTTTCTTAAAAATGCAATGCGCGCAGGACTTGTCCCGATCAGCTTACCACCGTAAGAGATCCATGGACTGGTTTTATATGTTTCGCCATGCGTAGCATAACCGCCGCCAATATAAGCGTTCCAAAAGCGAAAGGTCATTTCTTCCCCTGTTAATTGCCCCCAACGATTGTCAATATCCCCTTCATAATTGATCTCATCATTCACTATCGGTTTTTTGTACAGGTCTCTCAACAAAGGCGTACCCCAGGGCGCTTTTACCACATTGTAATACTGAAGGCTTACATGGGTTACCCAGGGTTTTGCATAATCGTATATTCTGTCGGCATTGTGTATAGAGCGTAAGTGATGATATGGGTCTTTCTCCTGCACCAGTTTAAACAGTTCGTCCCAGTCCTCATCGGTCATGCTTTTAATAAAACTGTTTTCATTACACATGCTCCACCAGATATTGCGGTACGCTGCATAACGGGCTACCATGTAACGGGCAAAGCGTTTGTTTACTTCCTGGCCCATCATATCAAAACCCCATTTACCTTTATCATATGGACGGAAAAGGATCAGATCCGCTTCCACCCCTATGTTTCTTAATTGCTGCACACAGGAATCGATGTTTTTAAAATACGCGGGGTTGAACCGGGAAAGATCCCAGTTGTCTTTATTAGTACCTTCAAACGGAAAAGTAGTGATCGTGAGCGGACCCGTTATATACCTGTCTTTATAAGGCGGCACTGCTAAAAAGCGCGCTTTGTTAAACGCACTGGAAGCCAGTGTTTCAATTGTCTGGTGTTTTGTTCCCGCCTCCTGGAACGGCCATTCGTAAATAGTAGTACCAAACGGCCAGTAGGGCGTTCCATCTTCATACTGGAAATGATAAGTAGCTCTTACCCGTACCGGACCATGATTACTTTTTGAAGCAGGCGTACATTCAAAATTTCCTTTTCTATTATTCAATTCTTTTTTATTACTGGTAGTAACATAACTCCAGGCGCCTTCTTTATCGGGCATAAACCTGATCTTGTAAATACCATTACCATCATAATATCCCTCCTGCTCATACACTTTATCGCCATTGGTAAACCGGGCGAGTAAGTCCGTCCCCATAAACGGATTACCGGCTGACGGGCCTTTCAGGGTCAATTCAAATACATCCCATTTTTCAATTTTGTCCTGCGCTATTATGTTACCAACCAAGACCAACAGGAACACGGCAGCCATTCCGTTTTTTTTCATACGTGGCACTGTTTTTTAAGCTTGTAAGATAACGCAGCAGTGATAATAAACTTCATTTCTACACTTCCACTTAT
>NZ_JBJMLX010000494.1:0-1790 GCF_045805085.1 Niastella sp. | reverse complement strand
TGATGCCATTGTTAAGACAGGAAGTGAGGAGGTTAGGGAGGGGAGTGCTGTGAATGTGAAGAAGTAAGTTGACCAGTTAACCAGTTGATCAGTTAACCAGTAAATACACTAAGCAGTTATTGATAGACATAGAAGAAAGTTGACAGGGTTGACAAGTTGACGAGTTAACAAGTAAAATACACGTCTCAGTTATTGATAAACATAGGAAAAAGCAAAAAGCCCCTCGATAGATTGGGGGGCTTTTAAATTTGTGAAATTTCGCAAATAGGGAAGAATGCTCAAAATTCGAAACCTTATCAACTTCATCAACTATATCAACCCTATCAACTCGTCAACTTGTTAACTCGTCAACTGATCAACTGGTTAACTGGTCAACTTTTCAACCTTATCCTCTCATGTAACTGTTTAACAAACTCCGTATTCTTATCATCGGAATACATACCATAGCCATTCACAAGGATGCCCAAAGCGCCGGAAGGAGCTTCAATGGCAAAAACAACTGCTTCATCTGCCGGGTCAGAGGGACCTTCGAACCGGTAAACTTCCCTGATCTCAAAATCATCATGGCCAAAATGCGCATCCAGTTTATCACTGGTAAGGCGGTTATTACTGATATTGAAATCGTGTGTATAACCCCGTTTTTTCAAATCGGCCACTGCTTCGGTGATGGTATCGTATGCGTACATAATGAATGCTTTTAATCAAAGTTAGGACTCTTTGAAGATCAATTCACTCACCTGGTTGATCTCATCCTGGCTAATAGTATGTCCCATGTTCTTATAGATCTTCTGGGTAACCTGGGCGTGCATGTCCTTCAAAATTGCGGTAGATGCCATCACCCGGTGAACCGGAACATGCGGGTCGGGATCGCTGGTGCCTATGAACACAGGTGTTCCGGCAAAATCACCCGTATAATTCTTTAAATAGAGCTGATCGCCAATTAACCCGCCGGTAAAAGCAACCACACCACCATATTTATTGGCATTGCGTGCTACGTATTCCAGGGTTAAACAGGCGCCCTGTGAAAAGCCCAGAAAATAAATGTTCTCCGTTTTAATACCGCTGGCCTGTATATCTGTTACCACTTCACCAACCACTTTCAGCGCGCCCGATAACCAGGGTTCATTTTCTTCGGGCGCCGCCATAAAAGAATACGGGTACCAGGTATTATTAGTAGCCTGGGGTGCAAACAGCGCGAAGTCGTTTACCGGCAAATACTGCGCTAATCCCAGAATATCTTCCGCACTGCCGCCTCGTCCATGCAACATCACCAATGCTTTCGTGGCCTCGCCTGTTTGCGTTCCGGCTTTTATAACTTGTTTTGTATGCATATTACTGTACCAGTTTGGGTAATGCTTTTTCTATCGTTTCTCTATCGACTTCATACTGCACGGGCAGTTTCAAATGGGTACCCAGTTCATTCACCGGTTCATCTATTGCAAAACCGGGGTTATCGGTAGCCAGTTCAAACAACACCCCGCCTGGTTCGCGGAAATACAATGAGTAAAAATAATTCCGGTCTATTTTCGGGGTTATATTATAGCCTTTGCTGGCGATCTTCTCGCGGTATTGCATCAGCAACTGATCATTCTTCACGCGAAACGCTACGTGGTGATTGGTGCCGCCGGCTACCAGTCCATGGGTAACTTCTGGTTCTTCCACCAGGTCAACGATGGACGCGTTCTCGATGGAATCAGTTATAAAGCGATACCGGTTACCTTCCTGTTTCAGTAATTTATAACCGAAGATGTCGGTCAGAATACTGGCGGTAGGTTTTATATTTCGAAGGG
>NZ_JBJMLX010000493.1:0-16971 GCF_045805085.1 Niastella sp. | reverse complement strand
TAGGTTTTGTTGTAAAGAGAGGTCATCCATTCCGTGGGCCTGAAGTGGGCAAAGGGCCGTCCGTTTGCCAGGTCGCGTACCATGCCGCTTTGCGTTGTGTAGTCCGCTAAAAAAAGCATGTGACTTCGTTGTCCGCCGGTATTGTTGAGGGGGTCGATGCTGTATTGTGCCGAGAGTAACACCTCTGCATTTTTTTCGCCAGGGCCCTGCACGAATACTGATGCAAAATCCGGTAAGAGCTGCGGGCCCGGGGTACTGATGACCTCGGTGGCCAATTGTGCTGCTTTTGCGTAATCGCCCGTTTGTTTAGCGGCGCCGCCGGCTCTTGTCAGGTAAACTTTTGCCAGCAAATGTTTGGCTGCCGGCAATGTGATCCGCCCCCAATCCGGCGAGGTTTGCGGCAGGTTAGCCACGGCAGCGGTCAGGTCATCAATGATTACCTTGTATACACTATCAATGGGTGAACGGGTGGCAACGCGCGACGTACCCGAGGTCTGCTGAAGCGTGATATACACGGGCCCGTACAGTTGAACCAGGATAAAGTAAGCGTGCGCTCTTAAAAAAAGCGTCTCGCCAAGCCTCGCCTTTTTTAATGTAGCGTCCAGATCAACGTTTGGCGCCCGGTTAATAACAGCGTTGCAGGCGTTAATGGCAGCATACATGGTATTCCAGGGACCAAGAATGACGGCACTTGCAGGGTTGATGTCGTTGTTATAGGTGTCGAAGCCGATCTCACTGGCGCCGTAGGTGTATTCATCCGTTCCCAGCACGGTAAGCCAACCCGGGTTGGTTTGTCCATACCAGCTGCGCAATGAGTTATAGCACCCGTTTACACCTTCCTGCCAGCCGGCGGCTGTATTCAGGTAGTCGTCTGAGATCTGCGAACGAACGTCTTCCTTCAACACTTTTTTACACGAAAGCTGAAGGAGGGATAAACTGATTATTGAGAATACAATCGCTCTTTTCATGATTGCGTTGATTAGAAGTTCACATTTAAGCCCAATAAAAAATTCACATAAGCGGGAACGTCCGTAATCTCAGGATCAATGCCCTTGTTCTTCTGAACGTAGGAAGAGAAAATAAAGGGATTAGTAACGTTTAGGTAAATGCGCACGCCCTGGATCTTAATAGTTTTCAATAGATCCTCCGGAACTGTATAGCCAACGTTCACGTTTCGGATGCGGACAAACGAACCATCAAAATATTGCAGTGTGGACAGGTATAAATTACCCGTTAAACGCGGCTTTGGATAAGCGTTGGTTGGATTGGTTGGCGTCCAGTAATCTACATCCAAACCATTGTAGCGGCCGGCAAGCGTTAGCGTGTTGCTGCCGCCCGTGCCATGCAGCGGGCTTATAATCATGTATCCGGAACTGGCAACCATAAAGATGCCGAGATCAAAATTCTTATATGTGAACCGGTTGTTCAACCCTGCGGTGAGGGGTGGCCTGGTTTTGCCCAGAACCTTCCGATCATCAGGTGTAATTTTGCCATCATCGGTTTGGTCTTTTACTTTAATCATACCGGGCTGTTGTCCAAAGGTGGCGGCAGCCGTTTTCTCATCTGTTTGCCAGATGCCGGTTTTCTCGTAATCGAAGATGGGGTTTAATGCCTGCCCTATGAACCGGAGGTTGCCCAAATCATCTATTTTCCCCTGCGATAATTCCAGTATTTCTTCATGGTTGTAAGCGAAGTTTACATCGGTAGTCCACTCAAAGCCGCTCTTGCGGCTACTCGCCAAGTTTTTTGTTGACAGCGTAAACTCAATGCCTTTGTTCAACGTACTCCCAACGTTCCGAAGCGTCTGGTCGAAACCAGTTGTTCCCGGCAAGGCAAATCCGAGCAGCAGGTCTGTTGTTTTCTCGTTGTAAACTTCCACTGAACCCGCAATACGATTTTGGAAAAACCCAAAATCAATACCGATGTTTGCTTTAGCGGTACGTTCCCATCGCAAGTCAGGATTCACAATGCTGCCGGGCAAACGTCCGGGTGCACGTGTACCGTTAAAATCATACACGGTGGTAGTTAAAATGCCTTGTGTTTGATAAGGATTAATACTCGTATTGCCTACCTGCCCATAGCTCAACCGCAATTTTAAATTGTTCAAAGAATGGAAGCTATTCAGGAATTTTTCATCGCCGATATTCCAGGCAAACGCTCCGGAAGGAAAGAAGCCCCATTTGTGTCCGGGCGCAAAACGCGAGGAGCCGTCTGCACGGCCGGTGAGTGTGAGCAGAAAGCGTCCGTCAAAGCCATAATTGATCCTTGCCATGTAAGATTCAAGACTCCATTTAGCATAGCTGCTACCGTAAGCATTGTTTACGCCCAGACCCAGGTTGTACAATTGCACCGACTCAACCGGCAAGTCGCGAACGCCCACGTTGCTGGCCTCTGTCGTTTGTTCCTGAACGCTGTACAGCCCGGTAAAGTTTACTTTGTGTTTTTTGGCAATCAGTTTATCGTAGGTTATCAGATTTTCCCATGTCCACGAGGTGAGGAAATTTTCACTATTAGAGGCCGTGGCCGTAGCGCCCCTATTGGCCGTGGTAAGCGCCCCGTTAAAACGCCCGTAACGGGAATTTGTAAGATCGGGCCCAAAATTTAAGCGGTACTTAAGCCCACTGGCAATCTCCGCTTCGCCATACAATGTACCCAATAATCGTAAGCGCTTTTCTTTGTCCACCACGGCGCCGGGTTCATAGTTGGTCAGTACGTTCCACATCAGGCCGTCGGGGAAATTGGGTTGTGGGTCTAAGGTGCCGTCGGATCTGTACGGATTTCCGAGCGGCGCTTCAGTGGTTGCGTAGTAGTAAGATCCACTGTTTTGCCCATCGGTGATGCTGTAGCTGCTCAACATTGAAATACCGGCTTTTATCCGTTTGCTCACCGCCTGGTCAAGATTCACCCGCATATTATAGCGGGTGTAGTTCTGCGTTTTGAAATAACCTTTATCGTCATAAAGCCCCAGCGTAAGATTGTAGCGCGTTCCGTTGCTGCCGCCACGGATGCTTACATCATGGTTTTGGGTGAGGCCGTCCTGCACGACCAGTTTTGTCCAATTGGTATTGTTACCGGCGGCTATTCTTTCGAGTTCCTGTTGGGAAAAAATATTCGGGTCGGGTGGAATGGTTCCGTCAGCCAGCCGGTTGGCCTCGCGTCGTAAAGCAATATACTGCTGCGCATCCATTACATCGGCCTGTCGCGTTACTTTAGTTACACCCAGGTAGGCGTTGTAGCTAACATTCACCCGTCCTTCACGGCCTCTTTTCGTTGTGATGATGACAACGCCGTTCGCCCCTCTTGCACCATAGATAGCAGTTGCGGAAGCATCCTTTAAAATGTCCATTGATTCGATATCGTTGGGATTGATGTCGGACAGGCCATTTTCAACCGGTGTGCCATCAATGACGTACAGCGGATCGTTTCCGGAGTTGATGGACCGCGTGCCCCGGATCCGTATGGTGGGTTGTGCACCCGGGCGGTTAGATGTCTGCGTAACGTATACTCCTGCTACCCTTCCCTGCAACAGTTGCTGCGTGTTGGTAACCGGAACTTCCCGCAACGTTTTTTCGCTAAGGGATGACACCGCACCGGTAATGTCTTTTCGCTTTTGCGCACCGTAACCCACTACCACAACCGCATTTAACGAGGCATCCAGGGGTTTAAGGCTTACGTTGAACTGCCTTCTTTCGTCAACGACGATTTCCTGGGATTGATAGCCTACAAAACTGAAGACAAGCGTGGCGCCCGGACGCACTGTTATCGCAAACTCACCCTTATTGTTTACAACCGAAGCGCCTTCACCATCTTTTACCCCGATCGTTACACCTGCAAGTGGATCACCCGTCTCGTTTTTTACGGTTCCTGAGATGGCGACCGGCAAAACGCTGACGTTGTTTGTAGGCGACATACTGGCTTTGGGGGTTGATCTTTCTTTTATCGTTATGATCTTGTTTCCAATGATCTCATAGGTGAGCGGCTGGTTTTGAAAAATTACATCCAACACTTGTTCCAGCGAAGCGTTGCTAATGGAAACGGTTACAGGTTTGCTTATCTGCAGTAAGCTGTCTGAGTAAAAGACAGTATAACCGCTTTGCTTCTTAATATTGTCCAGCACTTTTTTCAACTAGGCATTGCTTTCCCTTATAGTGATAGGTTGTGCCTGTTGCGCAAGGCCGTGCAGGTTGGCGAACAGCCCTAACACAAGCAGTGTCAAAAAAACAGGGATGTTGTTATACGGTAAATGGCCGCTTTTTTTCCCACAGTCAGATCGGCTACCCGGGAGAGGTATTTGGCAAACAATCAATTTCATCAAGCAGTTTTTAAAAGTAAAAAGGTGAGAACGGTAACTATCATGAGCGACCGGCTTCATTATATAGTCATTCAACAAAGCCTGATCCCTACACAAGGGGATAATTTTTTTGGGAGGAGTTTCATCCCAGGCATTCACGCCGCGGGCTTTCGTTGCGTTGTTGCATAAGGAGCTGCTTTCCTCAAGGTTCGAGGACAAGCCGTTTGTTCGCAGCGTTCAGCGTTGCTTTTATTTTGTTCACCTCCAGCAGCGTTACAATCTCTGAGAGGTTTGCCGTTCGCGGAATATCTCCGGTGAACGTTCGGTGGGGCATCGGTCCTTTATACTCAACGGTTATGTCGTACCATCGTTCAAGGCTTCGCATCAATGTCTCGATATCGGCGCCATTAAAAACCTGCCTGCCGTTTTTCCAGGCCGTTGCAGATTCGGTATCGGCATCAGGTATGAATTTCAGCCGGTCGCCGGGAAATAACTGGCTTTGCTGACCCGGTTTCAATAAAAGTTCATTACGGCCTTTTATAAATTTCACCGAGCCTTCGAGTAAAGTCGTCTGTAAACTGGGTTCATTCGTATAGGCCATGATGTTGAAGTGCGTTCCCAAAACCTGAACGGCGGCATCGTTCACGTGAACGATAAAAGGTTTTGACGCATCTTTCGCCACTTCGCAGTATACTTCTCCGGTTACGTCAATTTCCCGGGTTCTGCCATTAAAAGCGGTAGGAAATTTCACTGAACTTTCTGCATTCATCCAAATGACTGTTCCATCGGAGAGTATCAATTGCTGTTGCCGCGCTCTCGGTGTTGAGAGTGTATTGTAGCCAATAGTACCGGGTGCCCAGTTTGCCGCATGGGCAAAACTTATGGTTCCGTTTATTTTCATGACGTTGTTTCCGGCATCATTCAACAACCGTCCGTTTTTAGCCGTATCCAGTACAATCACATTCCCGTTGGCAAGCGTAAGCATCGCCCCATTCGAGCCCGGTTGGATGTCGTTTACAGGCGTTTTTACAGGTGTTGCAGCAACCGGATTGGGGACAGGTTTGTTTTGCACCAACTTGTAGGCTCCCAGCACCACGATCAATATAGCCGCCGCTGCCGCTACACCGCGCAAAACTTTTGTTCGAAGCGGAACAATCCTGCCCCGCTTTTCCATGATGAGCGCCAGCAATTTTTTCCGGTGTTCCTCCCGGTCAGCCGCCCATTCAAAAGGCACTTCCACTTTATCGTCTGCAGACAAGCTGTTGTACCAATCGGCATACTCCTGCTCTTCCCCGGGTGTGATGGTTCCATTCAGCCATTTTTCAGCCAGTATTGCATATCGGTCATTTGAATTGTTCGCTGCAGCCATAACGTCTTACTTATAAAAAAGTCAACCAGGAGATACAAAACCCTATATCCATTGCAAAATATATTTACGGAGACTGCCAGCAACTCCGGCCAGATCAAAGAAAAATAGAAAACAAAAGGGAAAACAATTGATTGATGGCCGAACGCAATGCCTTCATGGCTCTTGCCAGGTTTGCTTCAACCGCTTTTTCTGAAATATTCAACCGATCGGCAATTTGCTTCTGTGAAAGTCCTGTTTCATTCTTTAGCTCATAGGTGATGCGGCATCGTTCCGGAAGTTTCGATACCAACGCTGAGAGTCGCTGCCGCAGTTCCTGGAACTGCACCCATTCTTCCGTTGTGTTACGCTGTAGATTGGCGGTTAACCCGGCTTCTTTTAAATGCTTTTCCGTTCGCATTAGCCTAACTTGTGCGTTAATGACTTTATATTTCATGCTAACGGCCAGGTAGCTTTCGAGACTGCCGGTTATGTTCAACTCTGCCCGCCGGTTCCAAAGGTCTAAAAAAATATCCTGCACCAATTCCTCCGCAACGGCAAGGCTGCGCAGTTTTATACTGCCTAAAAACAACAACTTCTCCCAATAACGGTTATAGATCTCGGTAAAGGCTTTTTCATCACCTTTTGATAGCAAAGGCAAGAGTTCGGAATCACTAATATTGTAGCTGCGCTGGGGCATTGGTCACATGGCAAACGTTGGGTAAATATATAAAATCCCCGCAATTGGTGAACCAATTAGTAAATTTCTGGATTTATACCCCTTCTTCTCGTATTTATCTAGACAAAAAATTTCCCGGAAGCCGTAAGCCTTCTTCACCCGACACGACTTTTTGCATAACCTTTTGAAGCCCTTTGGGAATCAGGTCGATTTCCGTCTGAGTAAGCTGTTGTAGCAGCTCAATGAATTCATCTTCGTCATCATAGTATCCGAACTGCAATACCCATCTGTTATCAGATAGAAACCGGAGTGCCATCTCCTTGTCCTCTTCATAAACATGCACTTTTATTACAGCCCACTGTTCTTCTCCCTCATCCTCAAAGTAAACATCTACGGTATCTTTACTCAATACTTCTGTCACGATCTTCTCCACCAGGGAGCCAGGATGCTTTTTTAACAGTTCTTCGTATGTCATGTTTTTTGCCAAAGTTGTTACAAAGATAATGAGTACCGGGATTCGCTCATTTTAAACTTTAAGCCCAATGTTCACTTAGTTATTTGTATTTAACTTGTGCATGGGCTGAGCTTTGGCTCCCGACAGGGACTAATTCAAAACCAACAATTGAAAATAGTGCTTATGACAAAAAATCACGCAAACCTGATTTCACTAAAAACTGCTGCCCTGATATCTGGATCATGTTTACTACTAATGGTTATTGCGGCTCCTATTGCGGAAATGTATGCATATCCAAAACTTGTTAACCGTGGAAGTTTAAGCGATACTATTATCCACCTTTCAAATAACCGGGGATTATTCAACCTCGTCATTCTTGGCTATCTGCTTACATTTATTTTAGATATTGTTGTTTCCTGGTCATTATACGTGTACTTAAAACCAGTAAATCGAGACGTCTCTCTATTGACCGCTTTGTTTAGGATTGTTTACTCAATCATTGCGCTTGTCGCTTTGTTAAATCTTGTTAGCGTCTATCGGATTGTGTATGGGTCTACAGTTTTCGATTTTGATGGTCACGACAAAGATTTGCAGATTGCTCATTATGTGAATGCCTTTAAATCGCAATGGTACTTCGGGTTAGTATTTTTTAGCTTGCATCTCGTTCTTCTTGGAATTTTAGTGATAAAGTCTTCCTATGTGCCTAAACTATTAGGGGTATTATTAATTATTACAGGAATAGGATATTCTCTTACCACTTTCAAGCCCTTTTTATTTCCAAACACTAATATTGACTTTGCTTCTTTTACCTTCTATGGTGAGATTATCTTTATGCTATGGCTTTTGATAAAAGGATGGAGGATGAAAGGTATTGATAGTGGATATTGACAACGCACAACACCTAACTCATTCCAGATTGTAGTTGATTAGCTAAAGCAAATGAAATTAGATAAACGACTTATTGTTCGTTAATCGGATATGATAAAAATGGTTTTTTTCGGGTCACAACAGCTTAAACCTTCATAACAGTTATAATTTTAAAGGCGAAAATTTGATAATTTAAAACATAAAGGAATAAGTCCAATTGCAACTGCGATAAAAATTGCTACACGAATGTAGTTGAGTGTTTGCCAAAGAGACGTTTTATTGACTAAGTCTTTTACCGAGGAATGTGATTCAACTATTTTCTGGAAATTTATAATGTTTGGTGCAAAAAAGGCAAGGGTCCAAACTCTCACTCCAAAGTGAATGGCGAACAAAATCAGCAACCAGTTTCTGGCAAAGTCAATTCGCCAACAAAATATGATCGCAAGTATGAAAGTAATCTCATGTAATGAATGAAAAATTATCCAAAAATTTTTCAAACTTGCTCCACGTCCTTCCAATAATAGCTTGAAATTAACAGGTGGGGAATCTATCCATTTAGGGACGAATACAAGGGTTTCAAAAATTTGCGCCCCGTTCATAAGAAAATAGATAAGTGTTGTGATATAAAGCCATAACTCGGCTCTCCAAAGGTAACTTGCTGTTATATTATCCATTTGTGTTTTACATTAATTGAAAGAATCTTATTCAAAAGGAGATATTAATCATTTAATAACATTTCATCGCATTCGTCATATTTTCATTATTAAAATAACTTTTTCGATGTAAATGTATTCAAAAAGTCATTCCCCCAACATTTTATTCATTTTTCATTACATTTATATCGAATTCGATATATTATGAGTGAACTTGTAAAGCTAATTTGTGCCTGGGAAGAATATGCTCAGAAGAACATAACAGTATCCGCAATGGAATTTTGTATGTATTTTTTGGCAAAAGAAAATAATAGTCAATTATTCAGTGGACTGACTCCCCCTGATCTGGATACCGTATTTGCAAAGCTGATAGGAAGGCTTGCGGGTATGCAAACGGTTTATTCAAAAATGGCATTGCAGGATATACCTGGATTTGAATTAGAATGGTTCTATTTTCTAAACTCCATCTACCATTTAAAAGAAGTACAGAAAACGCAGATTATACAATACAATTTCACAGAGCAAACCACCGGTATTGATACGCTTAATAAATTGAAAAAGCTAGGATATATAGCAGAGAAAAATGATCCGGATGATAAGAGAGCAAAACTTGTTAGCATAACAAATGCAGGTGAAAAAATCCTATTTAAATTATATCAGCTTTTATACAGACCCACTCTGTTGATGTATAATGGCATAGATCAAAAAGACAAACAAGTTGTCATTAACATCCTAAAAGACACCGAACATAAGCACCAGGAATTATTATCAAATTCCAAGAACAAATCTATAGATGATCTTCTCTTAGAAGCATTGGGGGAGGAAAAGATTGCACAAATAGAACAGGAACAGAAAAATAGAATCGCTCAGTTTTCGAACTCAAAAAATCAACGACGTGGACCTAAAAAATAAAATAGAAGAGAAATTGGCTGAATGCTTTCTGGACCAGACCAATTAACCAGCATCATTCTTAATAGTACTCACCGTTTCCGAGGTATTTGATGGCAGGTACGCACTACTAAACCAATGTGGAAATACATACATAAAAGCCGTGGAATTGATCTGGAGCAAGATATATTTCAGATTCTTCTTTTATTCGATAATGGAGTTAGTAAGTATGCCGGGAAGGTATACTTCATTTAAAGATTTCTTTTGGGGTTATGTAAACTTCACACTAAAAGACGCCTTAGCGGATCTGCACAGTCACCAGCCGATTGTCAATATCCATTCGTTCATGTAGAATTCTAATAATTTCAACAACATCATTAACGACCCGGTAAAATATTAAATGAGATTTGACTTTTGATGCCCAGTACCCTTTTCGCACATGACTCATAGATTTACCTGCATCTACATTCCTGCAAATGAAATTTATTTCATCAAAAATCAATGAATAGTACCGATCTGCCTGATCAATAGACCACTTTTCAACAGTATAAGCCCATATTTCTTCAAGGTCAGAAACTGCCTTTTTACTAATGACATAAGGCAGCGATTTCATTTGATTTTATTATGCAGTTTTTTTAAATGAGCTTTTGGATCGAAGTTCTTTTCGAATCCACTTGTTTCTCCCGTGGCAAGGGCCTTATTAAGCTGTTTCTTTTTAGATTCTTCTGATTCAAGAAGCCTTAAAGCTGTTCTGACTACTTCACTGGCGGAGCTATAACGACCGGAAGATACTTCGTTATTAATGAACTCTTCAAAATGTTCACCCAGCAGAATGGAAGTATTACGTCCCATATTATTTATTTTCCATAAAAATACCAATTCTTGGTATTTTTTCCAAACGTCCTATTCTACAAAAATCAGGGATTGATTATCCATAGATATATGAAAACCCTTGATAAACAAGGCTTACTGTCCGGAACTTATCGCACATTAAAAGGTAGTGCTGCCGTTGATTAGTTCTTCAGTTAAATAATTATTTCTAGCGGATTCGAACCAGTAAACAGTTCATTCTAAGGGCATAAAGAATCTTCGAAAGAACAATTTGATTGCATTAAACACAAAACCCGCTACAGGAGCGGCTTTTTTACAATTTCGTGGAGTCCGCCGGCAGATTGTCGAACCAATTAAATGAATTATTTAAGCGTATGAATGTTGAAATACAATTGATAGATAAATATCGACAATCTCCTGGTAAGGATTGTATTCCAAAACCTTATCTTCAATGTGACGTTTAAGAAGCAAGCCTGATCTTATTTTGACAATTGGCTAACTTTCGATTTTTTTTAACAGTTGGATCTAAGCTAAAGGTTTTAACGCTGGTTAGAACCGTTTTACCATGAGCCTCTAAAAATATAGCTCGATGAAAATTAGAAACCTTGTTGATCTGTTTGCTATTCTTCCTGAAGACGAAAAAATAATTACAGATGTTTTGCGACAGATAATTATTGAAACTCTCCCTGGCTATTGCAAAGAGAAAATATCATACAATGTTCCATTTTTTTATGGCAACAAAGGCATATGTATTATTTGGCCATCAACCGTTCCGAGAGGAGGTATAAAAAAAGGGGTTCTATTAGGTTTTTGGTATGGGTATAAATTAAATGATTACGATCGCTTTTTGTCTCATGGAACTAACAAGCAAATTTTTTATAAAATCTACCACACGCCAGAAGAGATTGATGATAAGCCAATAAAAAAACTTTTAAAAGAAGCGATCAAATTAGATAGCACTTTCAAAAAAATATCCTAAGCTGTACGTTGGTCGGCTATCATCTTTGTGAAGTCCGCGGGTGAATATTGTGCTATAGCTTCACAGGAATGTTATTTGACAACTGCTGCTTGTTTTTTGACAACTCCGACACGTTAAATGATAACTCCGGCATGTTAAATGACAACTCCGGCATGTTGAATGAAATAACAAGCATGTTTTTTGACAACTCTGGCATGTCAGATGACATAACCAGGACATTGGAAAGTGAAAACGAATTGGTCTCATACAAAATCGAATTGCTCTGTGGTCAAAGCAAACAGATCAATATCAAAAACGAATCGGTAATAGCCCTCATCCGATTTGCGAAAGCCCTCACCCGATTCGCTGAGGCATCCAAGTGATTTGTTATAGCACTCACACGATTCGCGGAAGCTGCCAACTGATTTGTTGTAGCTACAAACCGATTCGCGGAAGCTACCAGCCAACTTTTGTTATGAAAAAGCAAGCAGGTGGTCATCTGAAAACAAATTGTTGGAGTCTGGAATTGAATGATGGGCCTTCAAACCCGAATGAGGAAGGCCCGGTTTGAACTGCGGAGGCGAGAAATCGAAATGCGGAGGCTTTCCGCAATCCGGACCAGGGTATCACCTGGCTGGAGGAGCAATAAATGAATGAGTGGTAGTTATAATCAGATTGATGGCGTCATTAAATGAATGGGGCACAGGAGTAAATTGAATGAGGGATACGGCATTCGAGTTGTTAAGCCATTATATCCTTAGGAGAGATCATCAAAACCGAACGGCAGAACCTCAGAATTGGATTACGGTGGAACAACCTCAGTTATTCGCAGAAGAAATGCGGGCAGCATCTAAATCATTACGAGAATTAGCAAAAGCAGGTGATGCATTTAAGCCCACCACCTGCTTTTTTTGGGGCATATCATTTTTGACAGTCCGCTTTTTTATTTTCAATCCATAATAAACTTAACCCATTGTAATATATTCTTCCCAGCCTGGTGCCGGCATATCTGAATCAAGATTAGGACAATTTGAGGGACATGGTAATCCGCCATCAGCAATAGGTGCTTTAACGATTTCATCATCGCCCCTTTTGTACTCCCTGATGTTGTTGTTACGGGCATCCACGGCCACAAAAACAAAAGTCTGCGTGTTATTATCAGTATATGCATTAAACACACGAATTCCTTCACAACCAGGAACTGCCAGCAACTGGTCGAATATTTCCCTGCCATATAAAATTGATCTTACGGCTTCTGGCTCTTTGCCTTGCCAGTTTTCTACCAATTCCGTGGCTTTTTTACGTGAAATTAATTCGCCCACGTCAGCTATTTTGGTGGGGACGCCATTTTTTTTTGCGACAATATACGTTTCCCAACTGGGTGATTCAATGTCAGTAGCCGGGGCAGGACAATAGGTAGGACATGGCAATCCGCCATCTGCAATTGGCGCTTCTCTAACCACAATACCTTCGGGTGTGGTGATGGAGTAATTCAGGATGTTCTGATTTTTTTCACCAACAGGAACAAATACTAACGCCTGCTGGCTATTATCATCCAACCCGTTAAAAACCCGGATGGCCACACAGCCAGGCACCTGGAGTAATTGTTCAAATACCTTTCGGCCATATAGGAACGATTTAACGGCTTCCGGCTCTTGGTTTTGCCAGGCCTCGATCATTTCCTTTGCCGTTTCGAGCGAAATCAAGCTACCAATGGTGCGGATCTCTTTTAGGGCGGTTTTTCTTTCTTGCATTTGCATACAATAATGTTTAATGAATAAAAATTGATTTTAATGATCTCATATTGTAACAGGTTAAGAGGGACCAGAAAACACATAAGTAGCTAGATTGTGTTTCTGCTATCAATTAGCTCAGCATATTCAACTGAGTGGGGCATGTGATTATTAACTTCCTACCCTATTTAATGACCTCCTACAATTATTGGCTGACTACTCCATTCATCTATATTACGAATGCGGAGTATGTACATGTCCGCCGGCAGATTACTAACGTTGATAGTCGTATTCTTTGTACCAGCGGGGAATTTGATTATCTTCTTAATGTTATTGAGTTTGTCAATGATCATAATTTCACTGATCTCTGTTGATTTACTTGTTTTCGCGGCCATTTCACTTATTACCGAAGGAACACTGACATTGAGAATATTACTGGCAGGGCTCGGTGAAACCGCAAAAAGCGTATGTCCTTTAACATTGACCGTTTTGGTGGCGTGTATTTTAGTACCACAAGTGGCCGTACTACCACTTACATCCACCGCTACCTGGGTGGTATACGCAACCTCATCGATATAGAATTGCACGAATATACTGTTAGTACCAGCACCCGAAATAATAGTACCACCAGGATACCAGGTATAGGTAGCGCCTGTTATTGCAGGATTAGCTACAAACGAAACTGGCTTTGATATAACGTTAGCAGGGCCGCTAATCACTATCCCCACTGGACCTACCGTCAATCCAGCGGAAGCGGCAGGCGTTTGACCACAATCGGTTTGCGCTGTTACTGTTACCATTCCTCCTGTACTGGTAGTGGCTCCTGCCGATAAAGTAACGCTGTTACCTCCATTTGCAGCGCTGACAGTCAAAGGCGAAGCCTGGCCATTAATAAGCACGCCGGCATTACTGGCCGTCCATACGTAACTGGTAGCATTATCAACCGGACTTACCGCAAAAACAGCTGTTGAATTGGTACAGATGTTTAGCGGTTTAGCTGTAAATACGGGTGCAGCCAATGTACTTAACGACCGGGTTATTGTATATGTTTCTGAGTTAGCCTGAGAACCTGGACACAGCGTATTATTCACAACTACCGATACTACACCGGCAATCGAATTATTAATATTATAGGTAATCGAGGTCTCTTTACCCTGTGTTGTGGAAGGACCACCGGCTATTGGCCATCCCGCATTATTACTCCAGGTAGGCGTGCCCTCCATCGCACCCATATCAAAGAAGAAAGTCTGATTTCCTCTTGAAACACAGGGTACATCTCTGGTTGTACCGGTGCCGTATCCAACAGTATTTACTGTTACATTCATCGCCGCCACATCTGCAACACTTCCACATGCATACCCAACACTAAGGCGATAAACTGCGGCAACCTTATGTGCCGGAAATACGTAGTCGATAGTGTTTCCGCTTTGTGCGGCAACGTATACATTATCAGGCCCTGTAACGCCCTGGAATGTAAAACTACAGTCTGCCGTCGATGTCGGCTTAAAAGTGAAACGAACGGGTACATTGGGACAAACAACAGAAGGACCTGAAATGCTTTGTGCAAATAACGGCAATTGAAAGAGTATGCAGCATAACATGCATGCATAGGTAATAATTCTCATAAAATTAATGGCTTAAATATAAAAAAAGAATTGATGTAGATGTACCTGAAAAGTATATTACAAGTCAGATACAATCCCGTCCCATCCTCTTCGAAATTCTATTGTGTGTATCGGCCTACAGGGCTGCTTTGTCCCAAAAGCTTTTTACGTTTAATAATAAATGGTATGCAAACATACTTCGGTTTTCTATCGATAAAAGCCGGACTTTGTAACTGCGTCGAAATTGACTAAAAGCGTGCATTTTTAACCTAAATGCGTACATTGCTGTGTAAGGGATTAATGCAAAAACGAAGGAAATTATTTTTTTTCGACACCAGGAGCCAACTCAAAATGGCATGTTATTCACGCAGGTAACCAACCAGGAAATGAACAGAAGTCTGAAAATAATCGGTGAAATAAGCGCATCTGCAAAAACCAATCCTTTTATCTGGCACGCAACACCTTTGCGGGCTTGAATTGGGCACCTGGATTTTTGTAAAGGTGGTTACCTCGTCCTCTGTAAAAGGCGGACAGCTTACAGCTATTTCGAATAATGAGAAACTATTCAAATCAATGGAATTGATATTGAAAAATGCAAACAAAACTGATGGGCACGACAAGGCAACTGAGTTTAAAAAACTAAAGCAGGAACTGGAAGTCTATCAAAAAAGATTAGAAAATGCACAGCTATTAATGTTAGATGGCAGAATTGATACAGGTGATTACAGAAATATTAAAGGTAGAATTGAACCGGAGATCGAAAGGTTGGCCAGGCAAATAGCCAGCTTTGAACAAAAAGACCCTGAAAAGATAAAATGATTGAATACGGCTTTTTCTTTTTGCGTCATCTTAATGTGCTGGTTGATTTCGCTACGCCGGAAGAGAAGTTTCAGTTCCTTGGTTCGACCTTTACGGAGAAGTTTCATTTTAAAGACGGAAAAGTTCGAACCAATTCTGATAACCCGATCGTTCAGGCGTTTTTCACGACGGCGCTATCACTAAAATAAAAAACGGCAGCGAAACCTTATTTTCACTGCCGTCCGGTGGAGGTGGGGGGAGTACAGGCGAACCCCTGATCGATTTACTTATTTTTATAAAACTGATAAAATCCGCTTAGAATCAATATCTTAAGTTAGTTATTCTTTAAAATACTTAGGTTCGCATATTCACAACTATTACAATCAGTTGCCCACACAATCGCCCAGGTTTTAAAAAAACTTGGTGGCAGGAGAACAACGACTTAACGCCTGCTCATAAACTTGACACTACAAACGTCGCTATTTTTCAATACGTTGTACGGTCTTCTTTGACAACGCTGCATGATTGGCAAGACTTTCCTGGGGCAAACCAGCATTCTCCCGAAGTCTACTTGAGTGAGTTCCGATGCCCTTGGTTTTTGAAAAAGTTTTTCACCGAAGTAATAAATGTAAACTTCTTACGCATACACTGAAACAGATTCAACATTAACACCTAACAGATATTACTTTTTAACCTGTCGAATAAAAAGGGCACCTGTAATTATCTGCGAAAGGGATGTAAATCTCATCAAGAAAGATGGTAACGGCTCAGCAATTTTGTGCAGGAAATGACCTGGGAAGCTGATTGGTTTTCGACTTGCAAATAAAAATTGCATACCCAATAAAGGTTAAAGCCGAAATTTTGTTTCCATAATAGGATAGTGCAGTGTTCAAAAACTGGCTTAATTTTAATCACCTATCTCATCTGAATGTTTACTGAATGTTTGCTTTCTCCATTTTCTAGCAAAAGGTATATATAGTGTAAGCTGCAGTTTATTCAGCGAAAGCATTATTTATAACAGTAAACCTTACCTGTCATGATCAGTGAACAATTAACAATCTACAATGCTGCAATTGCTATAAAAGAATACATTGATGCCAACCCACTCAGTAAAGACACGCCTTCGGATCTTGCTGCGAAATTCAAGGTTGAGCGCCATAAAGTGCTACCGGCCTTCAAGGATCTCACTGGTGACACAATCAAGCATTATCAGTTGAAAAAAATAATGAATACCGCATCTCATATGCTGTTATCAGGGGTGCAGGTAAAAGAAGTGGCTATTGAATGCGGCTATTCGAAATATCATAATAATTTTACTCGAGGCTTTAAAAAAGTATTTAAAATGGGGCCTGATGAGTGGCTCCGAATGAAATTACTTGAGAAAAAATAAAGATCATAAGCATTTCAAATATTTTAAGGATAGCAATATATCCTATATGTTTAGTAGGATATTCCTAAATTGCTATTGAATTTGAAACAAGGGTAATGAAGGCCATAATTGGAACCGGTTTTCAGCTTAAATGATTCTGTTACAACTATTTCTTGTTACGTAGGCTGAAAATATTCCTATAAAGCTTATGATAACACATGCTCGTAATCTGGGAACCAGTGGCGCCTTACTGACAGTTTATTAATTGAAAGCAAACGAAGGCTAATATCAGAGGATGAGATATCAATAAGAACTAACCAGCAATAAATGTGGTACTTCAAAAATATAAATAATGGTAAAACAGGACGTTAACAGCGTGCCATCTTAAAACCTTATACTACCATGAAACAACGAGTAATCTTAGCTGCCAACCATTCAATTACTTCATCGGCTTTTTACAAAATAGCCTTTTTCACACCAGCATATTGCTGCTGTTGTTGT
>NZ_JBJMLX010000492.1:0-22410 GCF_045805085.1 Niastella sp. | reverse complement strand
TGATCAGCGATGTGCCGGCTGTAGAACTGGAGCTGGCCGATTCTTCCATTCAAATAACAAAACCTTTTAAAGAGGCAGGCGATAACAAAACATTCAAAAATCCCATTTTTGACAATGCTTCTTTTAAAATATACGAAGGCAAAGCCGCTTTTACCACAACGATAACTTTTACCGGCGATGTACCTGCGAAATTATTAGGTACATTTCGCTATACCTATGGAAAGAACGATGAGTTCTACCCGTTAAATGCCTATGCCTTCTCCGTACCGCTCGAAGGCGGGATGGCCGCAACGGATGATATCCGGGTACAATCGTTCGATCTGAAACACCCGGTAAGCGGTTGTGGTGATGATAATACCGGCGGTAAAGGCATGCTCAGCATTTTCTTCCTGGGTATGCTTGGTGGCTTTATAGCTTTATTTACACCCTGCGTTTTCCCGTTGATCCCATTAACGGTTTCGTTCTTTACCAAACAGTCTAAAGACAAAAAGAAAGGAGTAACCAACGCTCTCCTGTATGGGCTCTCTATTTTCCTGATATATATTTTACTGAGTATCCCCTTCCATTTAGTGAGCGGTGTAAACCCCGAGATACTCAATAACATCAGCACCAACGTGTGGCTGAATATCATTTTCTTTCTCATTTTTGTGTTCTTTGCCATTTCGTTCTTTGGTTATTTTGAAATTGGTTTGCCCAGCGGGCTCGCCAATAAAATTGATTCGCGTTCGGGCATGAGCAGCCTGGGTGGCATCTTCTTTATGGCAATGACCCTGGCAATAGTTTCTTTCTCCTGTACAGGCCCCATCCTGGGCTCATTACTCGCAGGTACGGCTGCTGAAGGTGCGTGGCCCTTAACAGTAGGGTTGGCTGGTTTTGGGCTTGCCCTGGCCCTGCCATTTGCTTTATTTGCCATGTTCCCCGGTTGGTTACAATCGTTACCCAAAGCGGGTGGCTGGTTAGGCAGCGTAAAGGTGGTGCTGGGTTTTCTGGAGTTGGCCATGGCCGTGAAGTTTTTATCAAACGCCGACCTGGTAAAACAATGGGGCCTCTTAAAAAGAGAAGTATTTATTGGTATTTGGGTAATCGTGGGCGTTTTGATCGTGTTGTACTTATTGGGTAAGATCAAATTCCCGCACGATAGCCCGGTTAAGAAGTTCAGCAAAACAAGGATCGCGTTTATTGTTTTGTTTGCCGCTGCTACCCTGTATATTATTCCGGGGCTTACCAATACGCACAGCGCCAACCTGGGGCTCATCAGTGGTTTTCCGCCCCCACTTTCTTATAGTCTGTATAAAGAGCCGGGGAATAGCAAGAACAAAATTGAACCTTTGCGGAACGATTATAAAGAAGCCCTGGCACGCGCTAAAAGGGAAAATAAACCAGTATTGATTGACTTCACCGGCTGGGCCTGTGTGAACTGCCGCCGCATGGAAGAGAACGTTTGGACCGATAAAGAGGTAGGCGCTTTGATTAAGGATAATTTCATCATTGTATCGCTGTATGTTGATGAAAGAAGGACGTTACCGGCAACGCAGCAGGTTGATTTCACCACCAAGACCGGTTCGCAAAAGAAGATCATTACGGTAGGGGATAAATGGGCTACTTTTCAATCAGAGAACTTTGATGCGGTAGCGCAACCCCAATATGCCATCATTAGTCCCGATCAGAAAGTGCTGACAAAAACAAAAGGCTATACACCCAGTGCAAAGGAATTTGCGCAATGGCTGGAGTGTGGTGTGGATGCGTATAAGAAAGGGCAGGGAAATGCTTCAAAATAAGCCGTAAAGAGACTAAATAAAAGGATCCCGTTTCGGCTCAACTCATAAAAAAACACCCCGCTCAGCCTGAGTGGGGTGTTCAATTAGGCGTCATTCTGTTCCAGCCTTCCGGCAAGCAAGCAATTCAGGAAAATGGGCCCGGATGGAGGGCCAGAATGACAATATTTTTACTTTCTCGAATCGTTATCTCAAATCTAAGCAGCTCGTTCCGTTCCCTAATCAGAAAATGCTGTTAAATTTTTTTCTGAAGTACCCAAAGTAAAAAAGTCCTACAAAGCGATCTTTTTTTGTAACATCATTTTGCGCAGGTTAATCAGGCCATAACGCATTCTGCCTAATGCAGTATTGATGCTGCAATTGGTCAGTGCTGCGATCTCTTTGAAGCTCAGATCGGCATAATGACGTAAAATGATCACTTCGCGTTGATCATCCGGTAACAGATCAAGCATTTGACGAACGCGGTCATAACTTTGACGCTTCATCATTTTTTGATCGGCACCGTCCTCTGTGAAATTGATTACTTCAAAAATATCCCTGTCGTCGCTGGTTTTGATAGCAGGGGTACGTTTAACTTTACGGAAGTGATCAACACACAAGTTGTGAGCAATACGCATTGCCCAGGGAAGAAATTTTCCTTCCTCGGTGTAGCGACCTCCTCGAATAGTGTCGATGATCTTGATAAGCACATCCTGGAAAATATCTTCGGCGAGATATTTGTCCTTTACGAGGAATAAAATGGAAGTGTACATCTTTTCCTTGTGGCGGAGAATGAGTGTTTCAAGAGCATACAGATCTCCATCCTGGAAGTCCTGGATTAACTCATGATCGGTCTTTTTACGTAGTGAACTCATAACTTCTACGGTTTTTTGAAGGTGATAGGATATTTATTAAATGGATTTTTAAAACTTGAATGGCTTTTCTGAGTAGAAGTGTCCGTGCGATAGGCGGTGTGTTTAGTTTTCGTTTCGTTGTACAAATTACCAACTAAAGATAGAGACTTTTTCGAAAAAAGCAAACTTTAAGCAATTTTTAGATTTTTTTACCCAATAACCGCTAAAGAAACTATTTACGAAAAGCAATGTTATACAATAAATTTGTATCCCAATATTATGGCTACATCAACAAAGGCTAATACATTAGCAAGTCCTGTGCCTAAATCGTCCGATAATATCTTTATTAAAGGAGCGAGGGTACATAACTTAAAAAACATTTCGGTAGAGATCCCGCGGAACAAGTTTATCGTAGTTACCGGTGTTTCAGGATCGGGAAAGTCCTCACTTACAATAGACACCTTGTTTGCTGAAGGCCAGCGACGGTATGCAGAATCCCTTAGTGCTTATGCGCGCCAGTTTATGGCCCGGATGGTAAAACCCGATGTGGATTTTATCAAGGGTTTATGCCCGGCAATTGCGATAGAACAGAAAGTAATTACCCGTACCCCACGCAGTACCGTGGGAAGTATGACGGAAATTTATGATTACTTGCGGTTACTGTTCGCCCGCACGGGTAAAACCATTTCTCCCGTTTCCGGCCGCGAGGTAAAAAAAGATGATGTCAACGACGTCATCGAGGCAATAGCCAAACGGCCCGCCGGCGATAAGGTGCTTATTCTGATCCCTTTTAAACAGCATAAGAACCGCAAACCGCTGGAAGAGCTGAACATCCTGTTGCAAAAAGGTTTCTCCCGCTTATACAATGGCGAAATACTGCGCATTGAAGAGCTGATTGACGCGGCAACCGAAAAAGGTTCCGGGCCAAAGCTCACCGGCGATACCTATGTGCTGGTTGACCGCCTGGTGGCGAAGGATTTTGATGAAGACGACCGGCATCGCATGGCCGATTCCATTGGTACCGCTTTTTATGAAGGCGAAGGCGAATTGATGCTGGAAGTGAATGGCAACACCAAACTGCAGTTCAGCAACCGGTTTGAGCTGGATGGATTGCAGTTTGAGGAACCCGTGCCGAATTTATTCTCCTTTAATAATCCGTTTGGCGCCTGTCCCACCTGCGAAGGCTTTAGCCAGGTGCTGGGGATCGATGAGGACCTGGTAATTCCCGACAAAAGGTTAAGCGTTTATGAAGGCGCCGTAGCGCCCTGGAAAGGGGAGAAGCTGGGGGCCTGGAAAGACCAGTTCATCCGCGGCGCCCGCAAGTTCGACTTTCCGGTACATAAAGCCGTTATGGAATTGAGCAAAGCACAATACAAGGTGTTATGGGAAGGCAATGAATTCGTGAACGGCATCAATGACTTTTTTAAAGAAGTAGAACAGAACCTATACAAGGTACAGTACCGGGTGCTGTTATCGCGTTACCGGGGTAGAACCGAATGCCCTGATTGTCATGGGTACCGCCTGCGCAAAGAAGCACTGTATGTACAGGTGGCGGGTAAGCATATTGGCGAACTGTGCGAAATGCCGGTAAAAGAGCTGGCGGTATGGTTTGCCGGATTGCAGTTAAGCGAATTCGACAAACAGGTTGGTAAACGTATTTTGATTGAAATAAACCACCGGTTAAAAACCCTGCTCGATGTTGGGTTGGGCTATTTGACCCTTAACCGGCTGGCCAACTCTTTAAGTGGTGGCGAAAGTCAGCGTATACAATTAACGCGGTCACTGGGCAGCAACCTCACCAATTCATTATATATACTGGATGAACCATCCATTGGGTTGCACTCCCGCGACACCGAAAGACTGATCCGCGTATTAAAAGAACTGCGCGATCTGGGTAATACGGTGGTAGTGGTTGAACACGATGAAATGATGATGCGGGAAGCCGATTACATCATCGACATGGGACCATTGGCTTCGCACCTTGGTGGGGAAGTAGTAGCCCAGGGTGATTATGACGCTATTATCAGGAACGATAAAAGCCTTACAGGCAAGTACCTGCGTGGCGACCTTAAGATTGAACCGCCCCGCAACGTTCGTAAATGGAACCGGTCGGTAAGTATAGAAGGGGCTATGCAAAACAACCTGAAAGGCGTTGATGTAACCTTTCCGTTGAACCTGTTGTGTGTGGTAAGTGGGGTGAGCGGCAGCGGTAAAACTACCTTAGTAAAGCAGATCCTTTATCCCGGATTAAAAAAGATAAAAGGAGAACCGGTTGATAAAACCGGGCTGCATAAAGCCATTACCGGCGATATAGATTACATCTCGCAGATAGAGCTGGTTGATCAGAACCCGATCGGTAAATCGAGCCGCAGTAACCCGGTAACGTATATCAAAGCCTGGGACGAAGTGCGCGACCTGTTCGCCAAACAACCGCTGAGCAAGATACGCGGCTTTCAACCCAAACACTTTTCGTTTAATGTTGATGGGGGCCGGTGCGATACCTGTAAAGGGGAAGGCGAACAAATTGTAGAAATGCAGTTCCTGGCCGATGTGCACCTGACCTGCGAAGTATGCGGAGGCAAAAAGTTTAAGGAAGAAGTACTGGAAGTAACTTATAAAGAAAAGAGCGTGTACGAGGTGCTGGAAATGAGTGTAGATGAATCGCTGGAATTCTTTAAGGATGAAAAAGACATCATCAATAAAATAAAGCCGCTGAGCGATGTAGGCCTGGGCTATATTAAACTGGGCCAGTCGTCAGATACGCTGTCGGGCGGTGAAGCACAACGCGTAAAGCTGGCTTCTTTCCTGGGCAAGGGACGTGGACAGGGGCATATTCTGTTCATCTTTGATGAACCCACTACCGGCTTACATTTTCATGATATTAAAAAGCTGTTGACCAGCTTCAATGCATTGATCGAGCAGGGACATTCCATATTAGTGATCGAACACAATACTGATGTTATCAAAAGCGCCGACTGGATCATTGACCTGGGCCCCGAAGCGGGTGATGGAGGCGGTTCTATCGTATATGCGGGTGTGCCGGAAGGTCTAAAGAAGGTAAAGGAAAGTTATACAGGTAAGTTTTTGAGTTGAGAGATATGTTGACGAGTTGACAAGTTGACAAGTTGACGAGTTGACGAGTTGACGAGTTGACGAGTTGACGAGTTGACGAGTTGACGAGTTGATAAGTTAAAAAGAAAGAGCCCTCTGCAATTGACAGAGGGCTCTTTCTTTAGATTATTTACTCCCCCTTTAGGGGCTGGGGGGTTATTGTTTGCTCAGCTTAAAGGTTTGATCTTTTACCTTTACAATGTACAAACCTTTTGGTGCAGTTACATCGATCGCAATAGCGTTGGCTCCAACAATAGAGAACTTAACCAACTGACCGGTAACACTGAATACTTTAATGTTGTTGGGAGTTAGGTCAGAAGAAGTAGCGCCGATCAGCTGTACTTCGCTGGTGAAAGGATTCGGAAATACTTTGGTTACAACACCAGAACCTTTTTTGCTGTTCACATACACCACTTTCGACATTTCGGTAAAACCATCATGATCGATCATTTTAAGACGATAATAATAAGCACCGGTGCCGGGAAGTGGGTCATTGAATGTATACTTTTTGGTATCCAGTGAAGTGCCGGCTGCAGTAACAGTTCCTACTGTTACGAAATTTTTACCATCAGCACTTCTTTGTACTTCATATTTGAAGCTGTTTTCTTCAAGGGCAGAAGTCCAGGTAATGTTAGCTTCAGATTCATTGTTCAAACGGCCATTTAAAGACGATAATTTAATAGGAAGTGAACCACCGGAACCAGCTTCGTATTTACATGTGTAATGAGTACCGTTGAGATCGAAGTCTACTTCAATATGTTGAACCGTATAAGTAGTGGCATAGGAGATAGTTGCCCCGCCGGAGTTGTCTAAAGGAGTAAAGTATACACCATTCAGATCAGGAACAGGCTGACCACCTATTTGGGCAGGTTGTACTAATGTTACCTTAGCCGCTGGGGTAACTATTGGCCCGTTACCAATAAATATTTTATAATAGGGATTAGTTCCAGGCACCAGGTAATACTTTGCTGCCATGGCAGCAGGGCATGGTGGGGTTGGATTGGTGTACGGTTGTGCTAAAACTGTAGTGGCATAGCACACTAATGCCATGATCAAGAGGTAAAACTTTTTCATACATACATTTATTTGGTTCAGAAAATAGAATACAATGCCTTGCCGCAGTTTGAAAAAACATACGGATAACGGTTAGCGACTTACCTCGTGTAAGACCGCAAGGGCTTTAGACAGGAGTGGAACAGTTTGGGAGTAACAAAACCTAAACCGGTGGGATATACAAGGGATATGGATTGAATACAAAAAAGTTTCAAACAGGGAATATGCAACAGGTAGGAAATTCTAACAGATATTGGAAAATGACTACTAAGTCAGGGAGAAAAATCGACACAGTTGTTGTCGTACGTACCTTTATTTTAATAGGGGGTGGATATCGTGGCTAAGGTAATAATAAAATTTAGATTTCAAAATCATTTACGGGATTAAATTGTGATTGTGAGCGCATTGGGGTATTTACGAGTGGGGGTAGCCGATTTTCACTACACGGGTTATCGCCCTTTTAACAGAACAAAAGCATTTGGATTGCTTACTTTGCAAAACTTATTGCTAATTGAATGTATAAATTTATAATTTCTTTATTGCTGATAATCATATCCGTAAGTGCCCGTTCTCAACAAATAGAAGTGCCGCAGCTTATAGATATGCTCAACTGGACCCCTAAAAGGATCGATACCACCCTTAAAAAAGTTGGTTACCTGTTGATGCAAAAAGACGTTGATTCAACCAGTTCATTATTCCAGTATTCCTGGTTTGATAAGCAGGAGGATGGCAAAGCCGCAGTACGGTCTTTTATATTTGCCGACGCAGCAGTAAGGAACATGAAAAGCAGATTGATAACCTATCGTACTTATATAAAAGAAGAATACCAGCAAATAGCCGCCTGGCTATTGGCCAATAACTATCAGCGTACCGCGAAATTCGATTTCAAGGAAGCCCAGCATACCTTATACAGCAATGGCACCTTTACCATCAGGGTAAAAGTGATCACCACCGCATTGAAAGACGGAAGGAAGTTCATTGCTTATGAGCTGGAAATGGGGAAGTGAGTTGTCACTCACCACTGACTAGCGCAGCCTGTCCAGACTCTTCACCAGTTTCTCATCTCTACGAATTCCCCTGATAGCAAAGAATAACAGGATAGGGATAAAGATGGCAAATACGGCCGTGAGGTTATATGTTCCTTCGCCCGGAACAAACTTTTGGGTTTCGGCAAAGTATAATCCCAGGTTTAACAGCGATACTAACAGCGTTATTAAAACGATGCGCAATTGCATCTTCCTGTTCTTGTAAAGGAAAATGGCGATGAGGGAAGCAATGCCTACACCGGCGGTTAAGATAAGCAGCAGCAAATTGCTTTGCGCTGTTAACGATACAAACGCTTTCGGTTGATTATCCTTAATCAAATTGCCGCTATAGAACGAGAGCTTTATACTGCAAAAAGCGGCAGCCGCGGCCAGCAGTAACCAAACTGATTGTAGACGTTGGATCATGGGTTAATGTTTGAGGTGAATGGGGAATGGTGAATGGTCAATCGTGAATGGTGAATAGTACCCGATTTGCGAGCTTGATAATTAATTCGGAAATCGGAACTACGCGAGATTATTCACCATTGACCATTCACCATTGACCTATCCTAATTCAGGATATAACGGGAACTGTTTCATGAAGGCATATACATCATTCTTTACAGTTGTGATGGTAGCTTCATTATCAATATCCATTAATACTTTATCGATCATGCTTACTACTGTTTCCATATGTCCTTCATTCATACCCCGGGTAGTAATGGCAGGAACACCTACGCGGATACCACTGGTAACAAACGGGCTTTTATCATCGAAAGGCACCGCATTTTTGTTAAGCGTAATGTGTGCTTTATCGAGCGTTTCCTGTGCTTTTTTACCGGTGATGTTCTTGTTACGCAGGTCAATCAGCATTAAATGGTTATCGGTACCATTGCTAATGAGGTTGTAGCCGCGTTTAACAAAAGAAGCCGCCATGGACTGGGCATTTTTAATGATCTGTTCGCCATAAGTTTTGAACTCATCGGTGAGAATTTCACCAAAAGCTACAGCTTTAGCAGCGATCACATGCTCCAGCGGTCCGCCCTGCATACCAGGGAAAACGGCCAGGTCGAGACAGGAGCTCATGGAGCGGATATTGCCTTTCGGGTCTTTAATACCCAGCGGGTTATCGAAGTCATGACGCAGCATGATGATACCGCCGCGGGGACCGCGCAATGTTTTATGGGTAGTAGAGGTTACAATATGACAATGGTCAAAAGGATCGTTGAGCAAACCTTTAGCAATCAAACCGGCCGGGTGGGCGATATCGGCCATCACCAGGGCGCCAATTTCATCGGCTACGGCGCGAATGCGTTTATAATCCCAGTCGCGGCTGTAGGCAGAAGCGCCGCAAATGATCATTTTGGGTTTTTCTTTTCTGGCAATAGACTCCAGTTGGTCATAATCAACCAAACCGGTTTCTTTATGCACTCCGTACGACAGCGCCTGGTAGTTTTTACCGCTGAAGTTGGCGGGGCTGCCATGGGTAAGGTGACCACCCATACTCAGATCGAGACCCAGGATCTTGTCGCCTGGTTTTAAACAGGCTAAGAATACAGCTACATTTGCCTGGGCGCCAGCGTGAGGCTGCACATTGGCCCAGCTGGCATTGAAGACCTTTTTCAGGCGCTCGATAGCCAGCGTTTCAATTTCATCTACCACTTCACAACCACCATAATAGCGTTTGCCGGGATAGCCTTCTGCATATTTGTTGGTGGGGACAGTGCCCATGGCCTGCATTACCTGGTATGATGTAAAATTTTCGGAAGCAATGAGTTCTATACCATTTCTTTGACGTTCCAGTTCTTTCCTGAGAAGGTCAAAAACAAGCGTGTCTTTTTGCATGGCGCAAATATACAGCGGTTTGGGGAGTTAACGGAGTTGAAAAGTTGACAAGTTAACCAGGAAAAGGCAGAAGGCAGAAAGAATGCCCGCGGCGCAAGATCGGTATTAATCCCGAAGTACGCGAGTCATGTTTGCCGTTTGCCGTCTGCCGTTTGCCGGGTTAAGCTTAAGGCATCTTTTAAGCTAACAAACGCTAATAAAATAATTTTTACTATTTTCACGGCTTTGAAAAAAAACAAACGACTTGTTTTTCAAGTTATAACAGTGCTTAGCGGCCTAGAAAAGAAAGTAGCAGATAAATAAATAAGCATGGATTTCACCGCCTGTTGGCGGAATGGCTGAAAAGCAAATATTTTTCAAATGAAAGCAATCATTCCCGTAGCTGGTGCAGGCACAAAACTGCGACCACATACGTATACACAACCCAAGGCACTTATACCCCTGGCCGGCAAAACTATACTTAGTATCACTGTTGACCAGCTGCGCGATGCAGGTATCAGTGAATTTGTTTTCATTGTAGGGTACCTGGGCGATAAAATACAGGATTACGTAAAAGAGAAATATCCCGAACTGAAAGCCTGGTTTGTTACCCAGAGCGAACGACATGGTATTGGCCATGCCATTCAATTAACCAAAGACATTGTAGGCGACGATGAGATGTTCATTGTGCTGGGCGATACCATATGCGAATATGATGTAAAGGAATTGCTCGATATGCCCTGTTCGGCATTGGGTGTAAAACGGGTTGATGATCCCCGCGATTTCGGGGTGGCCGAACTGGGAGAAGATGGATACATTACCCGGGTGGTAGAAAAACCGCAGATCCCCAAGTCGAATATGGCGCTGGTGGGCATTTACCGCATCAAAGAAACTTCCTTCCTGTTCAATTGCCTGGAAAGCAATATCATGAACCAGGTTATGAGCCGCGGCGAATTTAGCATAACAGATGCACTGCAATGCATGATCCAGAATGGCGCCCGGTTTCAGCCATTCAAGGTGCAGAACTGGTTCGATTGCGGTAAGAAGGATACCTTACTGGAGTCGAACGCCACTTTGCTAAAAAAGTTTGGCGGAATTATTTCACCAGAGCACAATTTCGAAAATACCATCATCATCCCCCCCGTAAGCGTGGCCGAAGGTTGCGATATCAAGAACTCTATTGTTGGGCCCAATGTTACCATTGGCGAAAAGACCACCATCAATTATTCAATAATTAAAGATTCTATTATTGGTTCATTTGCAGACCTCTACGATATAGTATTAACCAATTCTCTCATTGGTAGTGATACGGAAGTAAAAGGTGAAAGCCGCAGTTTGAATATTGGGGATAATACTGAAATAGATCTGGGCGAAAGCTGATAAAATATTTCAGCGTAAAAACCAACTTAACTGGGTAAATTTTGAGTACCTTCAAGCAGGAATGCAACATAATGTACGCGCATTGTGTCTTTATGATTGGTCCCGGTTGAAAACTTAATGGCAGCTGATGTTTGGTTTTGCCAACCTTTTAAACACTAATTTTTATGAGAGGTAAAAAGAATTACCTGTTATTAGCAGCGTTGTTGCCTCTTTCACTGCTAACCAAAGCTAACGGCGATAACGGTACTCGTAAATCTACAGAGCCTGTATTACAGGGTTGCGTAGCTGATGCATGTACCAAAAAGCCAGTACAAGGCGTAACTATTTCTATTTCCACTTCAAAAGGACAGGAGAAGAAAGAATTCACTACCGATGCATCGGGCAAATTTAATGTGCCACAAATGCCGGTAGGCGAGGTGATTATTATCCTGGAGAAGAAAGGATATAAAACTTATCGCCGCGAAGGCATCATTATTAAAGAAGGTGTTTCCCTTAAAATGAGTTTCGATATCACCAATATACCACTGGAAGGTGAAAGCGATGTTTTCCATCCCTTCTTCCGGATGATGGAAGGATGATGGGTAAAAAGACATTATAAAAAGAGAGGCCACTTCATATGAGTGGCCTCTCTTTATTTAAGAACTTTTTTCGTGAATGGTGAATCGTGAATGGTGAATAGCTCGCTCATTTTGAGCTTTCCCATTATTTCGTAATTCCCAAATCTCGGACACCATTGACCATTGACCATTGACCATTGACCATTCACCATTCACGTTCCTGATGGTTGATTGTCATTTTACCATCTTGTTTTTTTATGGCTATATTCTTTTTCTTAAAGTACCTGTTGTATTTATCAGTAACTGATTGCGGTTGTTTTTTATCGTTGATGAACAGATCGCCCGATTTACATTCGATACTGTAATCTTCTTTCGTGTTTAACAAGCCATCTTTCTCCATTTCGTATATCATTTCCTGGTAGCCTTTCATTTCGGCCGCGGTTTTCCCAACTTCTTCCCGGGCTTTATCCATATCTTTTTGGAAATCGAATTTCTGATCCTTCATTTCTTCCCTTACCCGGGCCATTTCTTTTTTGGCGTTGTCCAGTGCTTTTTGAACATCGTCCCTGCTATGCCGCTGTGCCTCTTTCAACTCTTCTTTCCATTCTTCGTTCCTGAGCGCCTTATCAACCTCCTTTCTGGCATGTTCAATTTCCCGTTTGAGATCTTCTTTATTTACACCTTTTACATCTTCGAGCAACTGGTCCAGGTCCCGTTGAATTTTATCGAAATCGATCTTACGAAGCGATTCCTCAACCTGGCGGTGCATCTTCTCCACATGCATGCGTTTTACCGCTTCATCAACCTGTTGCTGTATTTTGTCAAAATCTATTTTGTCGATCGATTCTTCCACCTGTTTGGAAATGGCATCCCAGTCCTTGTCTTTCATTTGCTGCAGTGTTTCTTTGGCTTCATCCAGCTGGCGTAATTCTTTATCCAGGTCGCGGTCATTGCCATCTTCCCTGGTTATTTTATTTCTTTTTTGGGTAGGTATCGTGTCGGTGGTGTGGTTAGTAATGTGGAATACATCCCGATAGCCATCGGGAGCCGGTGTTTGTTTCGGTCCGCCGGTAAAGGCCAGCAGCGTAACAACACTACCCACCAGCGCCAGGGAGCCCCAGCGGAAACAAGGTTGATTCAATTTCATGGTTGTTTATTGTTTAGATTGACCAATTACGATGTCTTTCGTATAAAAGTACGATAGATTTCGTAAAATGTTGCATGAGGGGTGAATTTTTAGTTGTTCAATGGAAATGAATGGGCTATTTCCCATACCTGCCCGTTATGATTCAGCAGGGCAATGGCACTGGCCGTAAAAGATGCCTCATAGTTTATTTGTTGAAAATGCTGCCAGGCCAGGGGAAAATCTTTTGTACGCAGGTCGCGGTTGGCAATGGTAACATGGGGGTGAAAGGGGCGTTCTTCTTTTTTAATGGGGAAGCGGTTGCTTTGTAACAGGGTTGTTTCAAGGGCGGTTCTCAATTCATTTAATCGTTCGCCGGGCAATACATCAACATATATTACCCGGGGTTTAAAGGCCGCAAAGTTTTTTAAATGAATGGGAAAGCCCTGTTGTTGGGCGGCAAAAGGAAGTAATAGTTCCTGCATCTCAGCCTGTAAATGGTCGGACATTTCGAAAGGCGCAATGAGCGTAATATGCGCCGGCGATTTCAAGGCCACTTTACACTTAAAATGGTCACGCATGTAATGCTTCCATTGTAATACCTGTTGGTTAATGTTATCGGGTGCAACTATGGCTATAAAGTGAAGCATGGTGAATGGTGAATCGTGAATGGTGAATGGCTCGCTCAATTTGAGCTTTCCAATTAATTCGTAATTCTCAAATGTCGGAAACTATTCACCATTGACCATTGGCCATTCACGATTTTCTAAACGCCCATCTTATCATTTCCTTCCAGGTAACTTTCTTCCCATACATCAATATGCCGGTGCGATAAATTTTAGCAGTTAACCAGGCAAAGAGCAGAAAGCCCAATACCAGTAACAGCATGGAAGTAATTAACTGGCTGGCGGGCACATCGTACATAATACGGCCCATCATCACCACAGGCGATGTAAGCGGAAATAAGCTGCCGAAAATAACCAGGGGTGAGTTGGGTTCAGAAATAGCTTTGGTCATAATAACGAAGCCCAGAATGATCGGCATCATGATAGGGAATACCATCTGTTGCGCTTCCTGCTGGTCATCACTCACCACACTGCCTACCGCAGCAAAAAGGGAAGCATATAAAAGAAAACCGCCAAGGAAATAGAATATAAAGCAACCAATGATCAATACCCAGGGAACGGAATGCAAACCAGTGCGCATGGTTTCCATCATGCCTGCTGCGCCGGCCACATTAGCGCCTGGTCCGGCCTGGGGTATAGCGCTTACGTCGAGTCCGGGAATAAAGAAAGGCAGTATAAATTGTAATCCGGCAATAAGCAATATCCAGATGGCGAATTGGGTAAGACCTACGGCGCCAATGCCAATGATCTTGCCCATCATTAACTGAAATGGTTTAACGGAGCTTACCATTACTTCGGCAATGCGGCTTATTTTTTCTTCCATTACACCGCGCATTACCATGGTGCCATAGATCAGCATGATAATGTAAATGAGCATACCGCAAAAGAACGCCACACCCGATGCCACGCCGGCCACACTTTTCTTTTCTTCCTTACCGTTTTTCAACTTGTTTTCAATAGATACATCAGATTGAATAGAACGGTACTGGTCACGGGTAATATTTACCGATTGCAGCCTTTTCAGCTCAATGGCATTATTAATAGTTCTTTCAACCTTACTTTTAAAATTAACAGATACCGGTGATTGGCTGTACAGTTGAATGTTACCGGCAGCCTGGGTAATATTCATGGGCGGAATGAATAAGAAATAGTCATAGCCCATTTTTTTAAAGTTTTCTTTTACCGAGTCAGGCGATTGCCCGGTGATAAATTCATATTGTGACCCGTCGTTTTTGGCGTTCTCCACTTTACCATTGAACAGGTTAGCCTGATCAATGACCGCGATCTTGTTTTTTTCACTGCTACCACTCATCCCAATGGCAATAATGGCCGCATAAAATGCTACAATAATAATGGGAACCAGGATGGTCGTATACACAAATGATTTTTTCTTAACCCGTACCAGGTATTCACGTTGTATTACGAGTAATATTTTGTTCATGACAATATCGTATTAAGCAGTTACGGTTTCAAATTGACGGGCGAGGGGAGTGCCATGCACCAGTTTTATAAATATGTCGTTCAACGAAGGCAGTATTTCCTGAAAGGAATTGATGCCCACTTGTTTTGCCAGGTAATATTGCAGTACATCGTTGCTGCGGTAACCTTCTTTGATCTTTAGTATCTGTTGATTGGCATTTTGACCGATGATCTCAAAAGGGGCGTCGGTTACCGGCGGATAGTCATCGAGCCCAATGGAAAAAATAGCTTCCTTGAACTGTTGTTTAACGCCGCTTACCGTTCCATCGAGTATTTTCTGTCCTTTATTTACAAGAATGATGTGGTCGCATATTTCTTCCACCTGCTCCATCCGGTGCGTACTGAAAATAATGCTGGCGCCTTTCTGGGCGAGGTTATAAATTTCTTCTTTAATAAGATTGGAATTAACCGGGTCGAGCCCGCTGAAGGGTTCATCGAGGATGATGAGTTTGGGATCATTCAAAACGGTGGTAACAAACTGCAGTTTCTGTTGCATCCCCTTGCTCAGGTCTTCCACTCTTTTGTTCCACCAGCTTTCCATTTCAAATTTTATAAACCAGTGTTTTACCCGCTCCAGGGCGGTTGCCCTGCTAAGGCCTTTCAACCGGGCCAGGTAAATGGCCTGGTCGCCGATCTTCATTTTTTTATACAATCCTTTTTCTTCGGGCATATAACCTATAAAAGCATTGTCCTTATCTGGATTGAACGATTGCCCATCGAAGATGATATCGCCCTCGTCGGGGAACAGTATGCCGGTTATCATTCTGATAAGCGTTGTTTTGCCGGCTCCGTTTGGGCCCAGTAAACCGAAGATGCTTCCGGGGGCCAGGGAAAAACTGATATCATCTACCGCTTTCTGCGAAGTATAATATTTTTTAAGATGTTTAACGTCCAATCTATTCATGGTGTGCAAGCTTTTGAGGGGAAGTCTGATACTTAAGGTAACGAAACAGTTAATTAGTAGCAAAAAAATCATAATTGTTACAGACGCATACTATATTTATGCAATTTCAATTCAAAATAGCAACATGAAACGACTGATAGTAGCAGGTAGTGTATTAATTGCGATAGGTATTATTTGCAGCAGCTGGGGTTTCCTGGGCCACCGTACCATTCATCAACTGGCAGTATACGAGTTACCACCATCGATGCGTATGTTCTTTCATCATTATATGAGTGAGATCGTAAAGCAATCAGTGCGGCCCGATCAGCGGCGAAACCAGGACAAGGAAGAAGCGCCCAAACATTATATTGACCTGGAACTGTATGGTGATTCTGCCGCCTGGAAGATGCCCCTGAAATGGGAAGATGCGTTAAAGAAATATGGTAAAGACAGTTTATCCCATTGCGGTTATGTACCTTATTATGTGATAACCATGAAGGACAGGCTTACCGCCGCATTTCGCAGTGGAAACAAAGACAGCATTCTTTTTTATGCCATTGACCTGGGCCATTATATAAGTGATGCGCATGTACCCTTGCATGTATCGGAGAACTATGACGGGCAAATGACCGGACAAAAAGGATTGCACAGTTTATGGGAGTCAATGATCCCCGAAATAGAAATTCAGCAATACGATTTGCGCAGCAAGCACAAGGCGCATTACCTGAAGCATCCGGAAAGAAATATCTGGAAGGCGATCCGCCAGTCACAAAAGTTATTACATGATGTATTTGAACAAGAGAAAGAAGTAACCAGATCATTTACAGAAGGGGAGAAGTACCGTGTGCAAATGCGCAATGGCAGGGAAAGTAAAAGTTATACGTCTGCATTTGCTAAAGCATATAGTGCCAAACTGGGTAAAACCATCAATGAGCGCATGATCAGTTCTGCCAACCTGGTAGCTGACTTCTGGTATACAAGCTGGGTTGATGCCGGTTGCCCTGATTTGAACAAGGCATTTCAATCATCAGAAACAGACAAAGAAAAAGAAGCATTGAAAACAGAGTATGATGCGTTTAAGAAGAACAAATTGTTAGAGAAGAAATTATTAATATCAAGACAGGGATATGATAAAGAAGATTAGTGATAGGGTTGACGAGTTGACAAGTTAACAAGATTGCATTTGGGGAAATGGGGAGTAAATTCAACATAAGTTTATTAGTTATTAAGTTCATAAGTTATTGAGTTCTTAAAGCAGCAACAAAAGAACTCAATAACTTAAAAACTTACAAACTGAAACCAGCTATACAAACAATTGTTATTATAACAATACATCAAGCTTCCAATAATGCCATTATATTAGAAGCAACTTTTTCCCCGTCCATAGCGGCGCTCACAATACCACCGGCATAACCGGCGCCTTCGCCACAAGGGAAAAGCATTTTTATTTGCGGGTGTTGGGTTGTTTCCGCATCGCGGGGAATGCGAACCGGCGAAGAAGTTCTTGACTCGGTAGCCACCAGTACCGCTTCATTGGTAAAATATCCTCTCATTTTTTTTCCGAATTCAATAAAGGCTTGTTGCAACGATTCCGCAACAAAGGACGGCAGCACTTCATTCAATGGGGCGGCACTAATACCAGGTAAATAAGAACAATCGGGTAGTGAAGCAGATTGTTTCCCCTGCGTAAAATCTACCATACGTTGAGCGGGCGCTACAAATTTGCCACCACCATATTGAAAGGCTTTACGTTCAACAGCTTGTTGAAAATACATGCCCGCTAAGGGAGTAGGTTTCTTTTGAAATTGGATAAAATCTTTCACCTCAACAGCAGTGACAATGCCCGAGTTGGCAAAGGGATTATTCCGTTTACTGGGCGACCAGCCGTTCACAACCAGTTCGCCTTCACTGGTAGCTGCGGGTGCAATGATGCCACCGGGACACATACAAAAGGAAAATACACCTCTGTCATTTACCTGTTGTACCAGGCTGTAAGATGCAGGTGGCAAAAAATCATCGCGGTGTTGTCCTGGAGCACAATGATATTGTATAGTATCGATAATGCTTTGTGGATGTTCTACACGTACGCCAAGTGCAAAAGGTTTTGCTTCAATAAGAATACTTTTACTATGAAGCAATTCAAAAATATCTCTGGCAGAGTGGCCGGTAGCCAAGATCACTGCATTTGCATTGAAGGTATCACCACTGGCAGTTTTAACACCATAAATGCTATTGTCCTTTATTAAGAAGTCAGTTACTTTTTGTTCAAATAAGAAAACTCCACCACTGGCAAGGATCTGTTCCCTTATAGCAGTGATGATCTCAGGTAATTTATTGGTGCCTATATGCGGATGTGCTTCGTACAGGATCTTTTCCTGTGCGCCAAATTGCACCAGTATATTTAATATACGCTCTACATCGCCACGCTTGGTACTGCGGGTATATAATTTACCATCACTATATGTACCGGCACCACCTTCACCATAGCAGTAATTGCTTTCCGGGTTTACAATGCCTTCTTTGTTTAAAGCGGCCAGGTCTCTGCGGCGGGCCCTTACATCTTTACCTCTTTCGAGCAGGATCGGTTTAATGCCCTGCTCAATCAGTTTAAGCGCAGCAAACAAGCCGGCAGGGCCTGCCCCTACAATGATCACCTGTTGAGTAGCCTTTGCAACATCCTGCATCAAGAGATTTTTAACAGTTCGTTGGGTGAAGGGTTCATTTACAAATACAGTGATCGTCAACATGATCCATGCCTGACGCCCTCTGGCGTCAATAGATCTTTTAACAACCTGGAAACCGGTAATGGCAGAAGCTGACAGTCCTAAACTTTGTGCAGCATATTGTTGTATTACAGATTCGTTGGCAGCTTCGGAAGGAAGAAGCTTTAAAGTGATTCGTTGTTGCATAGTGTTAGGTAGTTAACCTAAAAATTATTTCAGCAAAGGTAGTAAGTTACGATTCACAAAAGTGTTCCACGATGTATTAGAAAGGAATTAAAGAAGGATTCGTTACTAAAACGGATTGCTAATGCAGTACAGCCATTTAGCTTTTTGTAATCATTAAAAGGAAAGTTTATTTTTTACGTTTTATAGAGGGAGAAGGTAATTATTTATAAATGAATTGGATTAACACTATAGGCTGTAAAATTATACCGCTATGTGTTATTGCTTTTATAAAAATACCTGAATACCTTGAGCCCTTTGTGCTTACAAGTGTTATCTGGTATTGGTGTATATAATGCTAATGCAGTAAAAAGTTAATCTATAACCTTTTTTCAGTTAATGCAATGGTGTAAGTGTTTTTTTATTTTGATAGGGAAAGAAAAAAAAGGAGATTAATATTTCCTGCATTTCAAATTATTTGTACCTTCAATAGCATCCAATAAATAATATGAAGGAAGAATTGTTTGATATTACTGCGTTGTTGTCTTTCTTCATTAGCATTCCCTGCAAAACCAACACAATAAAATCCGTTCAATGTAAACCAGGAGCTTCACGGTCACGGTCGGCAGGCTCGAACAATAAAAAAATTTCCCGGGCATATAATAAGTTAATGAACGCTGCTAATAATGGTAGTGTCGCAAAAGTACGCAGCACAGGCTGTCTAATGTTGAACATATGGAGTGCTGTTTTTTGCGATTCATCGTTTGTATTAGCCAGTGTTCACAGGTTGGAACAGTAACTAAAAATCTGCGCATAATAATTGCATTGGAGAGTTATTGATGGGAATTATTTTGACAGTAAAAAATAAAATAAAATAATAAGTCAGGCCAGGCGTAGAATTGTCAAAAACTAGTGAATAAAAAATTTTTTTTTCAAAAAGAAAATTTGATATTCGTCGCCCTTTTTAAGTTTCTGAGATTCCCCAACTTTCCTGTGAAGTCAGATGAACGTGCATAATAAAAGATGAATAGCAACTTAACTCAACATAAAAAAACTGCTTCTAGTATAATGGCTAAGACGTCCGAAAAAGTTTGGAGTAACTGTTTGGAAATAATCAAGGATATTGTTGAGTGGCAACATTTCAAAACCTGGTTTGAACCAATTAAACCAGTAGAGTTGAGAGACAATATACTTATCATTCAGGTTCCGAGTCAATTCTTTTATGAATACCTGGAAGAGCATTATGTAAATCTGTTGGCGAAAACATTAAGAAGGGTTTTGGGTAAGGAAGCCAGATTAGAATATCGGATAATGGTTGATAGTGGTAATCACAATAACAAACCGCTAACTATGGATGTTCCTACACACGGCTACAAAACTTTTTCAAGTAATGAGATGGATTTTCCACTCATTATAAATAATCCGGTAAAGAATCCCTTTGTAATTCCGGGTTTGAAGAAAATGCAGATTGATCCCCAGCTCAATCCCATTTATACATTTGAAAACTTTATTGAAGGCGATAGTAATCGGGTGGCGCGGAGAGCCGGAAAAACCGTTGCGGAAAAACCGGGCGCCAGTTCGTTTAATCCCTTAGTAATATACGGTAGTGTTGGCTTGGGAAAAACCCACCTGGCGCAAAGTATAGGTAATGAAACAAAGCGTTTGCAACCAAACAAAGTGGTGTTGTATGTAAGCTCTGAAAAATTCATTAACCAGTTCCAGGACCATAGCCGTAACAATGCTATCAATGACTTTATACATTTCTATCAATTGATAGATGTATTGATCATCGACGACGTACAGTTCTTTAACCGGGCTGAGAAGTCGCAGGATGCTTTCTTTGCCATCTTTAACCATTTGCATCAAAGTGGCAAGCAATTGATCTTAACTTCCGATAAACCACCCAAAGACCTGGAAGGGGTTCAGGAAAGGTTGTTAAGCCGTTTCCGGTGGGGGTTAAGTGCCGACCTGCAGGTGCCGGACTATGAAACCAGGATCGAGATCCTGGAGCGGAAGATGAAGAACGATGGATTGGAGATGCCCAAAGAAGTAGTTAAGTATCTGGCTTATAACATCAATAGCAATGTACGGGAGCTGGAGGGAGCTTTGATCTCATTATTGGCACAATCTTCGCTTAACAAGCGGGAAATAGACCTAGACTTGGCAAAAAGAGTCCTCCGTAATTTCGTGAAAACTAGCAGCAAGGAAATCACTATCGAAACCATACAGAAAATGGTATGTGAATACTTCGATGTGCCTTACGACAAACTGCTACAAAAAACCCGTAAGCGTGAAATTGTTCAGGCCCGGCAAATTACTATGTACCTGGCCAAAGCATTCACCAAAAACTCATTAAAGACCATTGGGGAGCATTTCGGTGGTCGTGACCACACCACAGTCATCCACTCCTGCCAAACGGTAAAAGACCTGATGGACACTGATAGCACATTCCGCGAAAGTGTAATGGAATTACAGCAAAAGGTGCAACTGGCCGCCATGTAGCAAAGTAGTTTTCAAAATTCTTATATAAAATCCTCTCCGGCTAGCCGGAGAGGATTTTTTGTTTTAGGGGCTGGTATACCTGAAAATGAGATAGGAACCGACTTTCCAGCCGCTGAAACCCCGCTTCCCGAAAAAAGTCAAAAACATTCTTGATATTTTTCTATGTAATTGATTTTTATTTGAAAATTTACTCTTAATTTTGCCTCCCGCTGGAAAAGGAGAGGTGCCTGAGTGGCCGAAAGGGCCGGTTTGCTAAACCGTTGTACGAGCTTAAACTTGTACCGAGGGTTCGAATCCCTCCCTCTCCGCGAAAGTCCGCCGAAGAAATGAAAGCGGAAGTTTTATCCCTCAATTCTGGTAAGTTGGCAACAACCAGAAAGAAGCTCGGGAGGTAGTTCAGCCCGGTAGAATACGTGGTTTGGGACCACGGGGTCGCAGGTTCGAATCCTGTCCTCCCGACGAGCAAGAAAGGTTCTGATAAAAATCAGGACCTTTTTTTATGCCTTGTTTTTAACCCAATCATAATAAGTTGGAGGTATGCAGGAGAAGAAAGGTATTCTTTAAACCTACCACATGCATACCTACCTGAAAACTTACACTATGGCACAGTTACGGCCTCAGAGATCAAACCAGACATTATTAAACGCTGTTTTGATTGTTCTTTAAAGAAGTATAAGCCTTTTTATATTGTCAAGCCAACAGCTTTAAAAGCTGTAGAAACACCTCCTGCTAATGAGAAAGCCTGACATTCATTTTCTTTACTCATGATGACGGTTACGATTATTCTCATTCAGGAGTTCTTTTATGTGGCAAATAAAATAAATATTATCGGGTTGTCAAAGGATTGGCAGTGCCGCCGCTTTATTTTTTAGACAACCTCATTTAGTATTCTTTAACGGCTTCTACCTTACCGTACCTATAAGTAACTGGCTGTTTTAAAATACCTTTATCGTCCCAGAAGTAATGTATACCTGCCGGCATCCCACCCTGATAAAAGCCCAACGCTACCAGAATGCCATTCTTATAAATCTGCGATATCCATGAATATCCCCATCCTTTATATCATCCTCTTTTATAACAACTCCACTATCGGAATATCCCACTCTATAACCATCTGTACTTAAATCCTTGGTTGTTTAAGCTCGTCATCGGAATATGATTTGACTTCACCATTGGGGAGTATTGTTATAACTTTTGCGCTTTTGTCTCTAGCATAAACCCCAACATAATTATTAATAATAAGCCGATCCTCATAATGCATTTTTGAATTTTATTTGCAAATAGGTAATTTCATCAAATTAGACACTCATTATTAATTCATATATATAAATGACCGGTTGAGAAAAAACAGGTA
>NZ_JBJMLX010000491.1:0-24447 GCF_045805085.1 Niastella sp. | reverse complement strand
TTTGGCTGAATCCTCCAGCGTAAAGCTGTCGAACCTGATGCCCTCGTTATTCACCTTTATGGTTTCATCTTCAATATGGAAGTTGCTGTTAAGCATACTCAAATTGAAGTTGGTTTGTTTAAAGTTGAGCCCGCCGTCAATATTGAAATTGCTGAAGGTTCCCGACACATCAAACTTCCCGGAGATATAGCCCGATGCCTCTTTAATAGCGCCCATGGTGGCTCCTTCTATTGAAGCCAGGTTCAGGGTATCGATCCCCAGTTTGAATTTGAAATCATTTCCATTAACCGGTTGCAGATAAAAATCGCCATTCACGGTAGCGTGGTTACCTCTACCGGTCAACACCACATCGGCATTGATGATTTCGGGCGTGGTATTCTTTGCTTTGACAATTATATTACCAACTGTATCTTTTTTGAAGTTGAGATTGGTGATGGTTACATCACCCGCGAACAAAGGCCTGGTGGTAAGGTCATGAAACACTATTTTTCCATCGAGTGTGCCATCAACATCCAGCGAGTCGGAAGTAACAAACGCGGCCAGGGTGGAGATCTGAAAACTCGTAAAGCTGGCTTCTGCCGGTGCATTCAGCATATTGCCCCTGCTCTTCAGGCTGAACTGTTGAAAGTTGTGGTTCAGCATAAAATTGGTTACCCTGATATCCTTGTTGCCTATGTGCACCTGGTTATCAGGCGCCACACTCCACATTTCATAGTTCAACAACAGGCTGTCAGACTTCAAACTGATATCATATATTCCATTTTGCGGTTGTTGCAATGTGCCGGGAATAGCATATTGAATACGGCCGGCGTGGTCGTGAAAGCGGGTTACAAAATCTACTTTATTGTGAGCGGCATTGGCGTTGATTAAGGCATTGTACACGGTATTACCTCCCAGCGAAAACTGGTTCACCGTGGTCACAAAATGCAGGGCGCTGTCCCGGGTGCCGGCATCCAGTCGCAGGTTAGTGATCGTCATGCCATTCATGACCAGGAGTGGCATGCCCCCCTTAGCCTCCCAGCCACTATCGCTGGAAAAATGCCCATTCAGGAAAAAGGTTTCAAACTGCGATATGGTCGGGAGCATTGCCTTTAATGCGGGATTGTCTTTCACATATATCCCTATCCTGAAATTATAAGGTGCTACTTTCGGCGGTGGCTGCGTGGCCGGCATTACCGCAAAATAGGGTTGTATGGCCTGGGAGAAAATATCGCCCATTTGGGATAACTTATATTTCCCGGTAAGGCGGGCTTTGGCGATATCGCTCTCTAATGTTATGCGACTGCTATCACCGCTTTGGGTCGCTTCCACCAGCAGCGTATCCAGCTGCAGTCGTTGATCGCCGTTCACCAGTAAGGAATGAATGAGCATAACATCGCCCTGCAGACTGTCGGGATTGATGTTGGAAAGATCAGCTTCTACCCTGCCCCGGTAAATAATATCCTGCGTGGTAAAATGCAGCGGTTTTGTTTTAATGCTGTCAACCATTACATCGGCTGTTATTGCCGGGTCGGCCAGGGCCAGGTTCACGGAGATATTCCCGGCCAGCCGAATGTTATCATCGGCAATGCTCAGGTTACTTGTTGCCTGCTGGTTCTTATATGCAGCATCGAGATTTATATTCTGGTAATTATATCGCTGAAAAACAACTGACGCTACCGTGCCTTTCAATGTAGCATCGGCGTTTTCCTTTGTCAATCCTTTGCCTTTTACTGCTATGTCGGCAGTAACGGTTTGCAGGCTGGTATCTTTCATAATAGCGCCGGCTTTTACCTGTTGCGCTTTTACCTGCAGATCGTACGTGGCGGCCTTCATATCCTGGTAATTGTCCATGGTGCCTTTAAGGGTGATATTGCCCGATGAACTTTTTACCAGCACATTGGTGTTCATTTGTTTTGTATTACCCTTAATGGTACCGGTAAGCTGCACCGTTTCAGGAATAGCTATCTGTTTTTGTACCGATTCGGGCAGAAAACGTTCTGCGTCTTTTCGGGTGGTGCTGATCTCATTGATACGTACATCGCCGTACACTTTTTCTATCGATGGCAACCCTACCACAGTTCCGGCCACATCGAGTTTTGTATTGTTCCAGCCTTGTAACTGCAATACTCTTGCGTTCAGATTATCTACCCGGCCCTGTACATCGGCATTGAGGTGAAACACCGTAGCGGGATCACCAAACCCCGGCTGCTTTTTTAAATCGGGAACGAAGTATAGAATATCCCTGTTTGATACATAGCAACCTGGCAATACCGCTTTTACCTGTAGCAGGCCAATGTTCTTTTGTACGCTTTCCAGCGAAGGATAATCGAGGTGGATGGTATGTTTTATCCGGGTGCCCGGGGTTTCAACCAGTAAATTGTCGGCATACACTTTCTTATCAGTATATACCAGGTCGGTCTGTAGCTGTTTCAACGTAAAGCCGCTTTGTTCTTTAAGTGATCCTTCCTGCACCGAAGCCGCTATTGTATCACCGGCCATTAAAAAGCTGCGGGCCTGCAGGTTCACATCGGTTGCTTTCAGGTGCCCGTAATCGAGCACTTGTTTTTGCCGGGGCTTGTTTTCATCATCATACTGAAATGCCGTTTTTTGAATATTGATATTCTTCACATCCACCAGCCAGCTTTGACTGGCCATGTCTTTGGCCTCCACCTTTGCTTTTTCTTTTACCAGTTGTGCCCCTTGTGTTTTGCCCATAGTAACGCGGGTGTCAATGCCCAGTAAACGAACCTGGTCAAGTATAATTCGCCGGCCATTTAAATCGGCTGTATTCACGCGGGTATCAAGGTCTTTTATTTTTGCCTGGGTATAAAAGGCGGATTCATTATTTTGATAATCGACATCGATGTTTTTTAACTGTACCTGTTTCAAATTAATCATCGGCATGGCCGACGAGGAGGAATCATTGGCCACCACATCTGCTACTGTTACCAATGGTTTGTTTTGATACATCCTGGCTGTTAACCCATCGAGATAAAAAACAGGTACATCATATACCTGCTTCTGTGGATCGAACTTGTTTATATGGGTATTAAAATGCGCTAACTGAATGGTCCAGTCGTTGCCTGAGAGGGTATCCTTATATAAAAAACGGATATTATCCAGGTAAACATTATCAAGGCTCATTTTCAATGCGGCAGTATCTGCGGGATTGGCCGGCTTTTGATTCTGACTTACAAAAGCATCTATAATGAACTGGAAGTTGAATGTTGTATCGGGTAGCTGTCGTTTTATTTTGGCGGTCATGTTTTGCAGCCTGATGTCGCCTATAGCCACTTCACTGTGCAGCAGTTTAAGCATTTGGAGGCTTACTTTTATGCGGCCGCCGTATAGCAGGGTATCTTTTGTTTTGTCTTCTACATAAACACTATCCAGCACTACGGAGGAAGGGAAACCAATACGCAGGCGGCCTATCTCAAAGCGGGTACCCAACTTGTTTTGCAGGTAGGCCTGTACCTTTTTACGGGCAAAATTCTGCACCGGTGGTGTTTGTACCAGCACTGCTATCAAAAGCAATACTGCCACGAACCACAGGAGTATTTTCAGTGTTATTTTTCCCGCTTTCTTCACGTAATTAGCTTTAGCGTACTGTATTTCCAATCAGTATCTATAAAATACCTATGCCATTACAACGGTCTTATATAATCAAATTAGTGAATTTTGGGTGGGTAAGTGGGGGTGTAGAAGAAAATCTACGTTAAAAAACAAAAATGAGGGTTATATTTTCGATTCGCCTATTTCCTTTGCTTCGTGTTTGATAATAAAAACGGCTGTATCTATAGGTTTTATGCCGGAACCATGGTGTATGGAATATATCTTGGTGAATTCAGCTCCAAAATACAGGATCAGGGAAGAATAGTACACCCATACCAGTATTACTATAATGGAACCGGCAGCCCCATATGTTAACCCTACATTTGATTTTCCGATATACAAACTGATCAGGAACTTACCCAACATAAAAAGCATAGCGGTGAAGGCTGCGCCCACGGTAGCGTCCTTCCACCGAATGACGGCATCGGGCAGCACTTTGAAGATGATGGCGAAGAGGGCGGTTATTATGGCAAAGATCAATACCCAGTTCAAAATATAGAACGCAACAATAGTAACATTCTTAAAATAGAGCTGAAGCCTTTCATTTAACAATTCCATTAAGGCGTTAATAATAAGAGATACCAGTAAAATAAACCCGCAACTTATTACCAGGGAAAAAGAGATCAGCCGGTTAGTGAGGAATTTCAACCACCCTTTTTTAGGTTTGGCCCTTACTGACCAGATATAATTAATGGAGCCCTGAATTTCTGTGAACACCCCGGTTGCGCCCAGGATCAATAAAGCAATACCAATGATGGCCGCTATCACTGATTGCTGACTGTGATGCAAATTGGCAATAATGCTTTGTACCTGTTCCGCTGCAGCACTGCCTATCAATGTTTTCATTTGATGGTACAATTTCCCTTCTACAGCTTCGCGCCCCAGGAAGATACCCGCAAATGAAATGATGATGATAAGGGTGGGGCCTAACGCAAAAATGGTATAATAAGATAACGATGCACTGAGTTTTATACAATTGTCATTTAAAAACTCAGTAACCGATTGTTTGAAGATTTTCCACGTATTTGCCATTATCTTGAAAATGATCATACGGAATACAGGTAAAAAGATGTTCCCATTTATCGATGTTGAGTACAATAGTCGGGCCCTGAGCAAAAAAATCTACATCAATTATGCTTTTATTTATAAATGTTCTCAACCTGATGCACCCACTCCATGGCAATATATTTTTATTACTTATTACATATTTGCAAACTTTAAAATCGATCACCATGAGAAGTATACTTTATCTGATTGCAGTGATTTTGGTAATAGGTTGGATATTAGGATTCTTTGTATACAGCGCGGGTGGCTTGATACACATTTTGATTGTATTGGCCGTTATTTCCTTAATACTTGGATTGATCCGCAGTACCTAGATTTTATCCTTTAATATTTAATAATAGTAAGTCACAGTTAACAAGTCCTTCCTTCGGTTATTCCGGGGGGGGAGGACTTTTTTTATTTTACCCTTATAGGCATAAAAGAAAAAAGCTGTCCCCTCAGCTAAGCCGGAGAGACAGCTCTTATCATGTTGTATATATAGTGGAAAAATATTGGACTTAATTAATCATCAGCTTTTCGCTTCGCGACTCCACATCTGCAATGAACTTGTATACCATTGGATCGGCTAAGGTTCCACATCCATCTATCAGGGTTCCCTTTACGCCATCTGCCGTTTCTATCACATACAATACTGCGCTATCATGGGGGTCAGAAAAACCTTCGAACCGGAAAGAGGTGATCACTTTTACTTCAGCGGGTCCATACAACTTTCGGGTACTGGATGATTCCAGGCCTTCACGGGTAGCTACAAAATCTTCTTTGTAACCATCGTCCACCACCTTACTCAGGCATGATACCATGCTTTGGATGTAAGGAGTAGACTTATTATAATCTGCTTTCATACCCATTTATTTACTTGAAGTTATCTTTAGAAAAACTTTTGCCACTGGTTTTCCCGGTCATTTTCATCAAAGAGTGTATTTATTTCCCCACTTACATATTAATTTTACAATATATTTTCAACAATTTGATGTAGAATCTATAAAATAAACAACAGGCCATCCCGATAAATCGGGACGGCCTGTGTTTTTGCTCTACAGTACTAAAGCCACTATTTTAGGTTACTTTATTATTTCATGCATATCTCTATACTTCTTGATCATATCATGCGAATTCAGCAATGATGATTTTTGAGTGGTTATTAACTGACGTACATCCGTAGGCAAGGGTGCGTCGGAGGCCAGTGCGTCTTCATAAGCACGTTGTGCTGCATCTTCACCATATTCACAGGAAGCCAGCAGAGCATGGCGGTCTTTTCCTGTGAACATATCCTTTACATTCATCCAGGCGCGGTAGATCTTACCTGAGGTGGTTGTACCTGTTGCAGGTTCGCCACCCAAACGGCCAACCTGGGCGGTTAATTCAATTGCATTCTGACGGCTTTCATCAGCCAGCCGTTCAAATATGGTGCGGAGATCAACGTCTACCATTTTTGTGTCCTCTGCGGCTCTCATATAACCGGCAGTACGATCGTTATTGATCCTGATCAGATCGTTCAACACTTCAATCACATCCTTATTCGTTGTCATATAGTTACATTTTAGGTTTACTAATAGTTTTTGCCAGTATATAACGTAATTCATTACACGCAACTATTGTAATCTGCTCACAAATCATCAGTGTAACAATGATACTATATGCTTAAAAAAATTATTCCGCCTTGGGTTACAATACTCTATGTTGAAGGGAGTTTTTAATTGGGAAATTTAGTTCACAGTTCGGCCTCCCCGGCTCCCTCTATGAAATCAGCCATCTCGGCCAATGCCCGTCGCGAGGCATCTTTATGAATGTCCTTTTTCAGCCACACATGGGGCTGGTCGTTGTAGATACTTAACCTTGACCTGCCCTGAATCCTTTTTATATCGTTATAAAAATGCTTGCTGTCATCCAACAGTATTTCATTGGTACCTACCATAATGAGCACGGGTGGAAATTGGGCAAGCAACGCCTTTTTCGGGCTCGAAACCTCGAGCGGGGTGTTTCCTGTATAAGCCCGGGCAAACATCTGGAGCGCCTCCCTGTTCAGGGAAATATCCAGGTGGGCGTTTTCTTCAATTGACGGATATTCACACTCCAGGCTGATCCAGGGAGAGATCAACACGACAGCGCCGGGCAACGGCCAATGTATTTTGAGCATTTCGCCAACGGCGGAAACGATCAGGCTGCCACCGGCGCTGTCGCCAATGAGGTTTAACTGATAGCCAGGATACCGGTTCGTTAAAGCCCGGTAAACAGTTAATGTATCATTCAGTCCGGCGGGAAACGGGTGCTCCGGCGCCAGGGCATATTCTACAAAAAGAATTTTCGCCTGTAGTTCCTTTGCAAAATGACTGACCATCTTTCCGTGCGTTCTGACAGACCCCATGGCAAAGCCGCCGCCATGTAAGAATATAACTATCCTTTGCGGGAAGGGGTTTTCAGGGGTAAACCAGTAACAGTTGATCCCTTCAATGATAACGGGCGTTATGGTTACCGTTGGTTCATAGTCATAGGGCATTACCCGTTTGTCGTAGCTTTCCCTTGCCTGTAATACTTCTTCCATGATTGGCTTTTTTATTTAGTGCAAACCTAGCGCGCAATCATAGACCCGACTTATAAGGTAGGTTAATAAACAGGCTTAAGATAGTTTAAGAGTGACCTGTTGTCTTCTGTGAGATCTCTTTTCGGATCTTGCTCAGAAATTCTGGGGTGATCCCCAAATAGGAAGCAATTTGGGTATTGGGTAATCTTTGCGACAACGCGGGATATTGATGTAGAAAGGCGAGATACCGTTCTTCGGCGGTAGAACTGACGATTTGCAACAACCGGTTCTCCAACTCGGCAAACCTTGTTTCCACGATCACTCTGAAATTTCTGTCGAACTTTGGATACGTTCTGAAAAAATAGATCAGGTCTGGCCTGCTTATCTGGAAAATAGTCGAAGGTTCGATGGCTTCAATATTTACCTTGCTTTTCTTTTCCGAATAAAAGCTATCGATGATCATGATCCAGTCATTCTCCGCAGCAAACTGCAGATTGTGCTCTACGCCCTTTGTGTCTACCTGGAATACCTTGAAACATCCATCCGCTACAAAAGTGTAATGCCTGCACACTTCATCTTCCGTCAGAATGATCTGTCTTCGTTTGATCCTCCGTTCAATTGCTCTCTCTTGTAGATCTGCCTTTTCTGGTTCGTCAAGGGGAAGGTATTTATTAAAACTTGCAAATAATTTATCTATGGACACGGTTTGTCAGATTGCTTTGGCTTAAATGTACGCCACTTTTTTTATCCCTGCCCATCGGCAATCCGCAATCGCATTAGGGTTACCTCATTTTCAACCTACCGCCTGCCTCACTATAGCTTGCACATCTGCTAAAGCTTGAGCAGCATTCGAACAGGGCGGGTGGCCTCGCATTCGCTAAAGCTTTAGCGGGCAAGCCTTGCCTTAGCTAAAGCTTCTGCGGGTTAAGCAAAAAAAACCCGATGTAGAAACATCGGGAGTCCTTGGTTAAGGCCTGATTTGTAGCGTAAGTTTATAATGAGTTTAAATAAGCTGCTTTTTTACCGCCTCTTTCTCACCTTTCGTCTGTCATTTTATAGCGGCGGGTACGTATATATTTTTATAAAAACTATGCCTAAAATTTTAAAGCGGAACATTTTGTATCTGTAGAAAATACTTCCCAAACTCCATTAACTTTTGTGGAACGACTGTAGAATTTTCATCAAAATCTGCTCATCGGCATGCAGCCCCGTGGCATTTTCTGCAGGTTCCTCTCCTTCCAGGGTCTTCAGGTATTTATTCAAACTATTTTGTTCATACAACGCTATCAGCCCCGGGTGAACGTAGTATTTTTTACATACAGTGCGGGTATTCCCCAACTTTAGACTCACCTCATCGAGGGCCGCTACTATATTCTTCTTTTGCTCGGTTTGCGTAAGCGCTTCACCCATAGCCTGTAACGATCGTAATAAATTAATAGAACCGGCCCAGGTCCTGAAATCTTTCGACGTAAAATCACTACCCGTTGTTTCTTTTATATAACTGTTTATCATGCCCGAATCGATGGGATGTTTATTGCCTGCCTCATCATAGTACTGGAAAAGTTCAACCCCGGGTATTTCCCGGCAGTTCTTTACTATACGGGCCAGCCGTTTACTTTTGAGCGTTATATTATGGTTCACGCCCTTTTTCCCCCTGAAAGAAAACTTAATAGTATCCCCGGCAATGACTACGTGTTTGTCTTTCAACGTAGTTAAGCCATGTGAACCATTTTGTTTTTCATATTCGCCACTGCCTACCCGGATGTAAGTGCGTTCCATTAAACTAATCACGGTAGCGATCACCTTGGAAGCGGTCAAACTTCTTTGGTTAAGGTCAATTTCCAACCGTTGCCGTAAGGCGGGCAACGCCTTTCCAAATTCAATCATCCGGTGAAACTTGGTTTCATTGCGTAGTACCGACCACAACGGGTGATACCGATATTGTTTCCGTTTACGAAGATCCAACCCCGTTGCCTGGATATGCCCGTTTGCGCGGGTGCATATCCATACCGAGCTCCAGGAGGGTGGAATGGCCAGGCTGCGGATCCTTTTTATATCCTCTTTTTTTCGGATCACTTTGCCGGCATACACATACATATACCCCCTGCCTTTTTTTGTCCGGATAATGCCGGGCTCAGCATCCGACACATACACCAGCTCGGCCAGGGAGGCCGCTTTGGCATAATCCCGGTTAATTTTTAAATATTGCCTGTGCGTCACTTTTGTCACCTGCCCCATCATTTTCTCATTTTACTTTCCAATTTTAATTTATGCAGATTTTTTGCCTCATTCAATGAGTGCGAAATGTTAACCCCATTTTCATTTTCGGCCAGTTCTGAGATGGTTACATAGAACTCTTTGATCTTTTGCAACTCTTCATCGGTCAGCTCTTCAATATCAACCAGACGATTGCTTGCGCGATCATGGCTGGCGATCAATTCATTTAATTTCAGATGAATAGCAACCGTGTCCTTATTCTGCGATTGTTGAATAATAAACACCATCAAAAAAGTAATGATGGTAGTGCCGGTATTTATAACCAGTTGCCAGGTATCTGAATAATGAAAGATGGGTCCTGTTAAAGCCCATACTATTACTACACAAAGGGCGACCAGGAACGCTATGGGTGAACCGGTTATTTTGGTCACTTTGTTCGACATCTTCTGGAAGAAGATCGACAGTTTATTCTTCTTTCTTATGGTCGTCATAATTTAAAGTTTAGGAATCCTGCATTAGGAGGGTGCTTGTAGTAAATGGTAGGGTAGGGACAAAAAAAAGTCAGGCCAAGAATGGCCCGACACCAGTAGACCTTAAAAAACCCCTAAATCTATAACCAGAACTAAAAATCTCATACCAGCCCCCCTGATTTATGTCAATCGGGGTGGTTTTAATTATTTTCTAATATGGTTTTAATCTTCTTCGCCTTCATTTCCTTCTTCCATTTGTTGCTCATCTTCCTGTGCCCCTTCTTCATTAATATTACTTTCTGCGATCTGGGTAAGCACCTGGTCGGCTTCTTTTTCCTCGGCCAGGGTTTGAGCCAGCAATTCGGCCACATCGTTCATTCCAATGGTTTTAGCCAGTTGCACCAGGCCGCCGTATGTGGCAATTTCGTAGTGTTCCACTTTTTGAGCAGCCATAATAATTGCGGCGTCGCGGGTAGCTGTACCCTCCTCTGTTTCATCTATAATGTTACGGGCTTCTTTGATCAATCCTTCCATGGCTTCGCACTTTTTGGCTTTGGCATTTTCACCCATCATGTCAAAAACCTGCTCTAACCTGTTCACATGTTCTTCTGTAATGGTCACATGTTCTGTTATTGCTTCGGCCAGTTCTTCCGTAGTGGTTGCTCCCTGCATTTTAGGCAATTCCTGAACAAGCGCCTTTTCGGCCCAAAAGATATCCTGTAACTGATCTACAAAAAATTGTTTCAATAATGAATTACTTTCTTTTTTACCCATGGTTGATCCGGATTTACCAGTAGATGCGGATGATTTATTCGCTTTAGAAGTTTTTGCAGCACCCGTCCCCTTTGAACTTTTACCTCTTTCCATAACGCATTGTTTTGTGATGAAAAAAACTGAATTATAAGAGATTGATAAAAAAGAAATGCCACGATTGCCAAAATACAGTGAGCGTGTGTAGAAAAAACTCCACGTGAGAGGCCAAATCTTTACCGTGAAGGGTACAAAATGTTACTGGTATTTGTTTTGAACTTTAACACTAAAACACACACATATGAGATCCTCCAATAGTATACCTTTTTTACAAAATAAGATACAGGGAATAGGAAGTGCGTTGTTTTATAATATGAGCGGAGGGGTGTTGAAATTCCCTACCACCATAGTATCTATTTTAAACGTAGATGAGTTAGCCAATATCTGGTTCTTCACCAACCGGCCCGAGCAACATTTACAGGAGTTTGACAAGGAGTTCCCCGCCGATATGCAGATCTACCGCAAAGGCAAAGGATACTATTTGCAAATAACCGGCAAGGCCTATATTATAAATGATCCGGAGGAATTAAATAGCCTCATAGTTTTATCTGACGAAATAAAGTCAAAGGCTTTTCAGGAAATGGTGCTGATCAAATTCAAGATCGGCAGCGCTAAATATTATAGCTATCAACCCCGGTTTGCGTATAAGCATAACTTCCTGGGGCTTTTAAACCGGTTCTACACATGGTTGTTTAAAGAACCTGCACGGAATGAACCGTATGTTTACAGACCGTCGTTACCTAAGTTTGGATTTTAATAGTCAGTGGTGAGTGGTGAGTTATGAGTGGAAGACCCTGACTATAAAAAGATAACCCTACAAAGCATTCCGCTTCGCAGGGTTTTTACGAGACGCCGACTAAGGGGACGATCCTTTAATAATTTGAAAATGGGAAAATGTGACGAACCCATGAACTGACCTCTTCGTTAGGCGTTCTCAAATTGCTTTTTCTTTATACTACCTGGTGAGCAGCCATGGTGTTTTTTAAATATCTCAATAAAATGGCTCACTTTTTCATAACCCATCAGTTCTGCAATTTCATTTACAGAATAGGGTTTCTGCGACATGATCGTTCGGGCCAGTTCCATTTTCTTGTTTAAATAATAGTCGTACACACTTTTACCATAAATAAGTTTGAAGTAACGCTTCAACGTTGATTCGCTTAATGCTACCGTTTTGGCGATTATGCCCATACGGGGTGGCATTTTCTGCAAATGGTCAAGCAATATAGACTCAGCTTCCTTTACTTTTTCATAATAGAGGTCAATGTTGTTGTTCGTTTTTCCTGGTTCTTCCCGTGATGCGGAAGTCAGAAAATCTTTAATAACATCATTTGCCTGCGCAAACACAGCCGTGGAATCGGCTTTAGGATCATCTACACTTTCTATGAGCCTGGCTGCCAGCTGACTTGCCTTTGACTGAATGGTTTCTATCAGCACCGGCAAGCCACCATCATCCATTACTCCATCATTAAAATACCCGGCAATACGCAGGTAACCGGGTTGTTGCTTTATCCAGAAGCCCGACATAGAGAATTCGATCAGTTGCACAGGCAGCGCAGGATTCAATTGAAAACCCGCTGTTACCGCATCGGGCACCAGGGCAAACCGCCGTTCGCGTACTTTATTAATTTGCTGGTGTTGGTTAATACTCCTTAGCTCAACCGACTCAGGAGTATGTATACACAATAAACTAAACCCGTTATTGGTAATATGTACGGGTAAGGCTTCTTTTATAAAATCAATGGGCTTTAATAAGTACAGGTCCCACACCCGCATGTACAATCCCGCATCCAGGTGCCATGTTCTTATTTTCCCACGCCCTGTTTCGTTCGAAAACCTGATGAGCGTATGGCCTTCTTCTAATTCACCACCGGTTTCCAGGGCCAACTGCTTGAATGCATCTTCCCTGTCAGTACTGCTTACACGAATTGAATAGCTTTTCATACATCTATTGGTTTTGATTAGTATACTATATATACACCGGTGTACATATTATGAACCCTGCATATTAATGAGTATTTGCATAAGTGAGCAGAAACATTCATTATTGCTAAGGATTTTCCCTTAGTCATTGATCTATGTCAAGTAAACAGGGAGGCATATCCTAAAAAACTAAGTGTTGCTGACCCGATGCCGGTATTCTTTGAATTAATAAGGGTAATAGGAAGGCCGTATTCCTTCTACTTTTACCGCCGGAACGATCAATAATCCGGATTACCCCACTCCAATATTTTTAGAAAAGCTTACCGGGTATAACCTCACTTATAATTCCAATATTTCTTTTCTTTCATTAATCAATCCATCAATACACAATGGTTATGTGTATGCCTCTGCCGGGCTACAGCCATGGCGTCAGGCATGCCTGTTAACTACTATTCATCTTAAAACTTTACCGTGAAGCCAAATTTTTACACCCTTGTGGTGCTTGCTATTGTATTGCCCTTATCTGCTGCCATACATGCACAAAACTCTTCTCACGATATTTCATCTGACTGGTATAACCAGGCATTAAAAAGCATACAGCAATTCGAATCTCAAATAAAACCGGTGTCTAAGGCTGGTGATTTCAGTGCTATCAACATGCCTGGCCACACAGGTTTTTATATTTCCCCCGACGGATACAAGGTAACCCCAATGGAAAAACGTAACTGGGAAGTTTCATTCAACCTTAAAGGTATTGGTCGCTCCAGTATTCAATGGACACCCGATCAAACCTGCGCCGTTACGCATACCCCCAATGAGCTTTCGTATCAATTCAATAACGTAGCTGTTCAATATATTAATAATGGTGATGGCTTACGACAGAATTTTTTGGTAAACAGGAAAATGCCAGGCAGTGGCGCCTTAACGGTGACCATTGAACCTGCTACTGAGTTGCAGCCCCGCCTGCTTGGCAGTAACAGCCTGGCTTTTTTTAATGCTGCCGATAAAATGATACTGACTTACGAGGACCTGCAGGTGTGGGACGTCAATCATAAACCCTTACCTGCTGCCATGCATTTTAACAATGGTTTGCTCACAATTGAGGTTAATGACAGCCAGGCCGCATATCCCGTAACCATTGACCCGCTTAATAAAACGCCCGAGTGGAATACTTCAGCAGATGGTTTAATCAGCGGTCTTACCTCCCTGCAAATAAACGCTTCATTATATGGTTATGCGGTAACGGGTTTGGGCGATGTAAATGGCGACGGATATGGTGATGCGGCCATCAGTGCCCCTGCGCTCACCAATATAATTAGTGGTAACGGAGCATTGGCCAGCGTAGGCGCCGTGTTTGTTTTCTACGGTTCGCCTACAGGTTTATCCACCACGCCCGCCAAAACCCTGCAACCAAATACAGCAGTTGCCGGTGCGCTTTTCGGCGTTAGTGTTGATGGAGGCGATGTTACCGGCGATGGCATCAATGATATAATTGTAGGCGCTCCCCTGGATTCATACAGCGCTACCACCGGCGGCTTAATAAATACGGCAACCGTGAAGGCCGGAAAGGTGTATATATATCCCGGTGGCAATACCGCTGTTACCAACCCCACTAACTTTCTTGAAATAAAATTAGACGGCTCAGCTTTTTTTAGTACGGGCATCGCCGGGATAGGAAGTAATGTATCAGTCAATGCGCTTTTTGGTTTCTCTGTTGCCGCCACCGGCGATCTGGATGGTGATAACAGATCAGACATTGTAGTGGGCGCACCTGGTTACCTGAGCCCTGGTGTTGGAGCCGTTCAAAGCGGCGCTGCCTTTGTGTATCATTCCGGCAACTTATCTGCAGCACCTGTGCAGTTACAAACACCTTCCGCCTCGTTATTAGGCCTGGTACAATTTCCCTTGCTTTCGCACAGCGGACTGTTGTTTGGCTTTAGTGTTGATGGCGCTGGTGATTTTAATAATGATGGCAAGCCCGATGTTATTGTCGGCGCGCCGGCCGGTATCGATCTGTCGTCACTGGGCGGCCTGCTGAACGGCCAGGTTTTGGGCGGAACCGCGCATATTTATTACGGAACCGGCTCAGGCGTTAACAACACCATTGGTACTACTTTGCAATCAGGTTCCGGAAGTTTGCTGAGTAATGCCGCCAACTTATTCGGTTATAAAGTAAGAGGTTTAAAAAATCTGAATGGTCTTCGCAGTGGCAGCATTGCCGTTGGCGCTCCCCTTGGCGGTTTGTTGCCCAATGCCCTCAGCCTTACCATTCAAAGTGGTAACGTGCACATCTTTAAAAAGAAAACCAGCCCCCCTGGCGCATCCCTTACCAGCGATCAGGTGCTGGAATCACCCCGCTCAACCAGCCTGCTGAATATTTTGAATTCACTGCAACTGAATGTGCTGTTTGGCGCCGCCGTTGATAATGCATACGATGTAAACTGTGATGGGTATGCCGACCTGGTAGTAGGCGAACCCTTATCATCAGGAGCTACTTTACCACAACTGCAGGCAAACGCCGTAGGTGGCGCCGCCTATGTATTCCTGGGCAATTCGGGTGGCACCTATGCCGCTACGCCACAGTACACGGCATCGGTGAGCCTGGGCAGCGAGTTCCTTTCAGTAAATGCAGTTTCGTTATTTGGTTATAGCGTGGCCGGCGTGGCCGATACCCATGGCCCGGGTACTGCCGCCCGCATACTCACCGGTTCTCCTGCTGCCGCGCTTGACTTCGACAATGGTCTGTTGAACCTGGGCAGCACGCTGGGACTGTTATATAATTTTACAGCAGGCGACAATGGACCGGGCAAAAGTTTTTTGTTCAATACAAACTTATGTAACTCCACCACGCTGCCGATTACCCTGATAGAATTTAAAGGGCAGGAAAAGGACGCTACAACGATCAGCCTCAGCTGGAAAACCAGCAACGAAATAAACTTCAATCGTTTCGAGGTTGAGAAAAGCCGCGACGGCCTGCACTTTGAATCCATTGGTCTGGTGTTCCCCTGGGAAGACGCCTACCACATCGCTTACGCCTTTAACGACAAAAACGTACATCCTGGCGCCAACTATTACCGGTTAAAAATGATCGATAACGACGCCGCTTATAAGTATTCGAACACACTAATCTTTTCTGTTGCCGAAACTGCTGGTGCAGGAATTGCTATTGCGCCTAACCCTATGGTCGATAAGATCAATGTACAATTAACAGGACTAAGCGAAAACACCTATCGAATGGAATTAAGCAGCGTAACCGGACAAAAATTTATAGAAAAAACCTTTAACATTACCCGATACAGCCAAACAGAATACCTGATGCGGACTGTCTCCATGACACCGGGAATTTATTTTCTAACTGTATACGATAAAAATTTTAGGAAAGTAGCTTCGGGCAGAGTTATTGTCCTTTAGGTTAACACGTGAAAAATTAAGCCCTCTTCGTGGGGGCTTTTTTGTTTGTACCAGGCATCCAGCTTTCCTTTCCAGAAAACATTGATCGCAGCAGGAACTATCATCCATATTTATACGAAGTACTTCTGACGCTTTGACAACACCCCCAAAAATGTGTTAATTAAAGTGGTGGCATGTCCGTTACCGCTATTACTTTTTGGTACGATAAATGCCAGAAAGGAAATCCAGTAATTGTAGCGGAAAATATTTCACACTTTAAAAAATCCTTGGAGGGTTAGTCTATGAAACAAGGCCTGAACCGCCGGACATTCTTACGGAATGTTGGGCTGGCTGCTGCGGGTGCATTGGCAGGATGCAATAAAGTATTACCCGAAGTTGCAGCAATCACAAATAAGAATACCACCAGTACCCCGGGTACCACCACCACTACCAACATCATTGCAGCACTGAACAAAATTCCAAAATGGAGAGGGTTTAACATCGCTGATTATTTTCAACCAGATCCCTGGTATGTTGGTGAAAATACACCGGAAGCGCTTTTTAAATTTGTAGCCGACTGGGGGTTCGATTTCATTCGTTTGCCCGTTGCATATCCCACTTATCTGAACCTTGCTGCCGGTCAGCAATACATCAATGCCGATGATGTATATAAGATAGATGAAAACAAGGCCGACAAGATACAGAATACCATTTACCTGGCGCAGAAATATAACCTGCACGTGAGCCTTAACCTGCATCGGGCGCCAGGTTATTGTGTAAGCGCCGGTTATCATGAGCCTTACAATTTATGGACACAAAAAGATGCGCAGGATGCATTTATTTATCACTGGAGCTATTGGGCAAAACGTTTCAGGAATGTATCAACTCAAAAGATCAGCTTCGACCTGGTGAACGAACCCTGTTACCGTGAAGATGTAAACAATACTTCTTCAAAGACCAGCGCAGTACCTGGCGCAACCTATCGCAGCGTAGCCCAGGCAGCCACGCTGGCCATTCGTAAAGAGAATGCGAATTTTTATGTGATTGCCGATGGCAACAATGGAGCCACCGATCCGGTTTCTGAACTGGTTGACCTCAACATTGCACAAAGCTGCCGGGGTTATGTACCCTATGAGATCACGCATTACAAAGCGCCCTGGGTGTTTCCCGATCCTGCATACCAGCCTACACCCGTATGGCCGGGCGAAATGGGCGGCAGGTATTACAGCAAGGCAACCATGGAAGAATATTATAAACCCTGGATTGACCTGGCAAAAAGTGGTGTAGGTGTTCATTGCGGTGAGTGTGGCGCCTGGAAAGAAACGCCACACGATGTATTTCTCGCCTGGTTTGGTGATGTGCTGGATATTCTCACCTCAAACGGAATTGGTTTTGCGCTCTGGGACCTGAAAGGCGATTTTGGCATTCTGAATTCCAATCGTTCCGATATTCAGTATGAAGACTGGTATGGTTACAAGCTTGATAGAAAATTGTTGACGATGATGCAAAGTAAAAAATAGAAGCAAGGTCTTATATCTTATATAAGTTGCCCCCGGGAGATGTAAGTCTTCCGGGTTTTTATTGGGAAAAGGCAAAGGGCAAAGACCGCGACGCGGCAATCTGAGTCGGCAAACGTAAAACGTGAAACGTGAAAGGACTCGCTAGAATATAACATTCCCCACTATCTTTCATTTCTCACTCTTTTCATCTCTCCCTCCATTATCAACTCTATCAACTTCTTTCAACCTATCAACCTCCTTTATTCCGTAAGCTCCTTTTCTCCCTCGTTAACTTGTCAACTTGTTAACTCGTTACCTGGTCAACTCGTCAACTTGTTAACTGGTCAACTTGCTCAAACCTACTTTAAACCACCTAAATAAGACCTCCCATCCCAGGGTCATCCTAGGGTCTTCTTAAGGTTATCTTAGGGTCATCCTAGGGTTTTAACCTTAAGATGAGCTTAGGAATACCTTAAGAATACCTTAGGAAACTCTCAGGACGGCAGGTTGCATAAGGTACCATAAAGGCTGCTTTATTACCCATTGGAAATCAAATGAATACTACGCTAAAAAATTTATAGATATCTGTTTATCAATAACTTATAATTTATAACGCGATAGACGTTGATAAAACTATCACTACCCACTTACCAGCAGATAATCAACCACTTACCAGCGAATAGGCGCTTTTACCCATTTATATTACCGGTCATCACACATACTTTACCGGCTGGCAAACAAAAGTTGCCGCTCGTGTCGGATTTTCTAAAGGAAATGTTAACCTCCCTATAACTTTGTTATGTCAAAACAAACAGGAGAACATTCTCCACTACAATGAATAAGGTCATAGAACTCCGTTTCTTCATCTACCGCCAACGAGTAAAGCCACCAGCAATCCGGGAATTTTAATCAACCTTTTTTTGGCTCACTGAGTGAACCATATTCAGGCACTTATCTATTTGCAAGCGCCCGGGAATGATATTTATTTGCCATGCTCAATTATGAAAAGATGAAATTAAAATGTTGGCTCGGTCCGTTATTGGGTGTAATAATTCTGCTAGCACTGCGACAAATGGTATACGAAGAAATGCAAAATGAGCAATCACAGTCAGCAATACCTGCAGCAATAGAAAAGAAGAAGTTGGAGATCAATCCTCCTATGGCCGGTACCCTTATAATCAGGGACACACTGCCCTTCTGAATTAATTTCAGTTAAGTTAACAAGGCAGCCATTTCAAATGACATAACAGGTAAACTGTTATGGGTGACCGCACATTGCCCGGACATTCCTGACAGGCTTTAGGATCCCAATAAATCGGGACAGGAATTGACTTGACTAAAACCGGGCATTCTTTACTATTTCCTTTATCAAATACTCCTGTTAAGGCAGGAGCAGGGAAAGACTTGCCTAACACTAAACACACATACAACTATGGCCAACTTAGGAAAGAAAATTTTGTCGGCGTTTGTGGAGGTGAACGATGACAAAAAACCGGAAACGGAAAAACAACCTTCTAATAAAGAAGTCGTTCCTAAACAAACGGAACCTGTTTCAACCTTCACCAGTACAACTACTAATAATAGTTATACAACGCAAGTGAACAGCACAAAGTTCAAAGAATACTTTGAAAAATTATTCCGTGAGGCAAACCTGCCTGGTCCTGATTACTTCGAATACAGTAAAATGTTAGAAGCCATGCAGGCCGTGCCCGATGAACATGTACGGTTCATCACCGCTTTTGCAGGTTTAAGCGTACAGGGGCTCGATAAACAAAAACTGTTATCGACCGCCGGGCAATACCTGCAATTGCTGGAAACCGACGCCCAAAACTTCCATAGTTCCGTAGATGCCGCTTTACAGGAAAAAGTGGTGGAGAAAAAACGGCAGATGGAAGAAAAGGAAAAACGCATTCAACAGCTCACGCAGGAAATAAGCGCGTTGCAAAACGACTTATTGACTACGCAAGCCGAAATAAAAGAGAATGAAGCAAAGATCGAGGCCAATACGGGTGGTTATAAATATGAAAGCGAGGCGATGAAAAACCGTATTGCCAGGGACATTGAAAAAATTAAAACATATATACAATAAACCAACGAAACATGTTAAACCCCATTCAAAAAACAAAAACACCCGGCTGGTTCTCTGAACCCAAGAACTTAGCCACCACTGTAATAGGTGTATCCTTAATAGCCGGCCTGGCGTACGGTTTCTTAACCTATGTATTGCCCTGGCTGGTAACTGTAACCTGGAACCTGGTGAACCTGGTTATAGGCGGGGTGATCCTTGGCTTTTTGCTGATGATCGTAAGCAATAAAAAATTCTGGCGGGCTTTGAAGTACTTCTCTGAATTTATTGCCAACTACACCATTGGTATTGCGATTGAACTGAACCCATTCAGTATTCTGCAAGCCAAAATTGAGCAGGGTTATAAAGACAGGAATACGCTGTACCAGCAGTCAGCCAAATTAAAAGGCAAACAAAGTGAGCTGGTAGATAAACTGAACGACAAAGAAAAAGAGTTGCAGTTGAACATTCAAAAAGTGAAGATCCTGCAGGCCGAACAAGGCAAGGGAAGTCGCCAGGTTGATCTGTATGCCAACAATGTATTGCGTTGCCGGGAATACATCGACAATGTAACGCCGATAGTAGGCGACCTGAATAAACTGATAAAATTCGCCGATGCAGCCTATGAAGAGAGTGGTATTATGCTCGAAGATGCGAAGCTCGATCTGGAAGCCAAGAAAGACCTGTACTATTCAGTAACAACCGGTTTATCGGCCGTAACAAGCGCCATGAAGGCCTTCAAGGGTGACGATGAACTGAACCAGGATGCCGAAAAAGCCCTGGCCATATTGAAAGTGCAGATCGGTGAAAAGATCGGCCACATTAAATCGGCCATAGATGTTACCTCCCGCTTCATGGATGACAAGGTGCTGGAAGATAAAGCTAAGTCGGCCCAGGCGATTGAACTGATCAATCAGTTTAACAGCAACGATTTCAATTATACGCAGAATGCGCTTGATAAAAACAGCGACTCAGGTAAACTGAAGGGCATTTCTACTCCGGACAGGTATCGGGGGTTATTGGATTAGTTGACGAGTTAACTAGTTAACAGGTTGACAAGGGAGAAGAAGGTTGGGTGGGTAAAGTAATGAAAAACAAAAACAACAATTTAAACAACTATAAAAATCAGAATAGACAATGGCACTCAAATTAAAACCCGCTGGTAAAGTATTAATCATCGCTGCAGTAGTAGCTACAGGTATTTTAGCGGTGAGGTGGTATCAAAACCGCCCCAAAGATGTAAACGGTTCAATTGAAGTAGGTAAAGTAGCCCTGCCCGATGCCCCTGAGGCTTCTTTACAAGGCAATGCCGTTCAATTACCATTACCCGGTGATGAACAGGCGGTGAACGGCGGTACCGCCATTACCTGGGAACGCATGGCCTGGAACAGCCAGTTCAGCGGGATGTACGCTAACGGTGGCGTACGTACTACCAAAGGTTCTTTGTTCGACAAGGCGCACCTCGATGTGACTTACATCCGTCAGGACGATTGTAACAAACAAATGGCCGACCTGGTAAAGTTTGCGAACGACTATAAAACCAATCCGAATGCCACTGGTGTGTTGATCACCTTCATGGGTGACGGTATGCCGGCCTTTATGACCTCGCTCGCCAAAGAGCTGGAACCTTTAGGCGCCGAATACCAACCTATTATTATTCCGGTTACGCACGGTAAATCATTTGGTGAAGACCAGGTGATGGGCCCGCAGACGTGGAAACAGGACCCTAAAAATGCAATTGGTAAATGCGTGGTGGGTGTATTGCGCGACGGTGACATCAACATTCTGTTGAAATGGGCCGGTGACAACGGGTTGAAAGTAAACCCCGACGAAACCACCTACGACGGCAATGCCATCAACCTGATTGCTGCCAACGACTTCCTGGATGCGCCTAACAAGTACATCACCGGTTATACCGAAAAAAGGAAGCTGATCGTAAATGGTAAAACCACCGGTACCGATACCACTGTTGGGGTGGATGGGGTAGCCACCTGGACGCCTGGTGACGTAAATGTCGCCACTAAAAAGGGTGGCCTGGTAACCATCGCCAGCACCAAACAGTATGCATCGCAAATGAGTAACCAAACCATTGCCATTAAAAGATGGGCAAACGATCATCGTACCGATATCGAGAACATGATCGTTGCCCTGGCACAGGCCGGCGACCAGGTACGTTCGTTCAACGATGCCAAAAAATTTTCGGCTGAAGTGAGCACCAAACTGTACCAGGAACAAAATGCCGACTACTGGTTGAAGTACTATAATGGTATTGAAGAAAAAGACATTCAGGGCCTGAAGGTGAATCTTGGTGGTTCGGCCGTATTTAACCTGAATGACATGGCAAATACCTATGGACTGGGCGACGACAAAGTTGACCGTTATAAAGCGGTGTACAACACCTTCGGTAACCTGATGGTGAAAATGTACCCCAGCATATTGCCCAGCTTTTTACCGTACGAAAAAGCCGTTGACAAATCGTTCCTGTTCAGCGTGATCTCGAACCACCCTGAATTATTACAGGGTAAGGCTATTGAAGCAAAATATGCCGACCAGATCACCGCAGCCGTATCATCCAGATCGTACAAGATCGAATTTGAGACCGGCTCTGCCAATATCAAACCGGGTTCGTACAAACTGTTGGATGAAATATTTGAATCGGCTGTAGTTGCGGAAGGTTTGAAACTGGGTGTATACGGCCACACGGATAACCAGGGGAGCAACGACATAAACGTTCCTTTGTCACAAAAGAGAGCGGAAGCGGTTAAAAGCTACCTGTTGAAAAAAGGGTTGAAACAAAGCCAGATCGAAGCCAAAGGTTATGGTTCAGAAAAACCTATAGCCGATAACAGCACCGAAGGAGGCAGAAGTAAAAACCGCCGTGTAGAGATTGTGTTGGGTGAATAACCTTAGTGAGTGTTAGCTATCAGTAATAAAAGCCGTGTTATGCGTCCTGAGCAATGTCGAAGGGCAGCCATAGCACGGCTTATTTAAAGAATTCAAACTGTAACCAACTACAGACATGAAAAAACTTATTCAACCATTTGCTACTATCAACCGCCAGACATTTATGATCATGGTGGGCCTGCAAGTGGTTATTACGCTGTTGTTATGGCATGTCTTGAGCGATGGATTGATACCCAAACCCGGTAAAGTTGCCGGTGCATTTATAACACTGCTGGGTACAAAACTATTCATCGACAATATGCTGGTAAGCTTACTGCTTACTTTAAAGGCCATGCTGTACAGCATATTAATTACCTTATTGTTTGCTTACTTATCCGTAATGCCCCTTTTTAAAAGTGTAGCGTTGTTCATAGTGAAATGCCGGTATTTGACCCTTACGGGTTTAATATTCATTTTTACCCTGCTTACCAAAGATGGCAGCGAGCTTAAATTATCGTTGCTGGTATTTGGCATTGTGCCCTTCTTTGTAACCTCCTTTCTGTCAGTGATCGTACACATGAACCCGCAGGAATATGAACTGTGCAAAACACTGGGCTATAACAACTGGCAAACCCTGTATGAAATAATTATTGTCGGTAAGGCGGACCAGGTGTTTGAGATCCTGCGCCAAAACTTTGCCATCTCGTGGTTAATGATCACCATGGTGGAAGGATTGAGCATGAGTGAAGGCGGTATTGGTACCCTGTTGATAAAATACAACAAGTACAACGACCTTACCAATGTACTGGCTTTACAGTTGGCCATATTTATAATCGGTTTATGTTTCGACTATTTACTGGGCAACCTCAGACACTGGTTGTTCCCGTATAGCAAATTAAAAACCGCAAAAGCAAAATAATGACAGCATGTATAAAAGCAGAAGTAGTGCTTCAGGCTACCAATGTGCAGCTTACTTACGACCGGCCTATTCTGCGTGATATAAATTTTAGTATCAAGAACATCATCCGTCCCGGCTTGTCGCAGGGACAGGTGGTAAGTCTCATTGGTCGTAGCGGTATCGGTAAAACCCAGTTGTTTAAATTGCTGTCGGGTCTGCAGGCCCCTACCGCCGGACAAATAACTATCTACGACAACAAACCGGTAAAGGCCGGTGACATGGGGGTTATTTTCCAGAACTATTATTTGTTTGAATGGCGTACAGTGTATCAATCGTTGATGCTGGCCGCCAAAAAGAACAAGAAACTGGCGGGCAGGGAAAAAATAACCATGGACCAGTATGCTGATCAGTTTCAAATGACCGGCCACCTGAACCTGTATCCGCAACAACTATCTGGCGGACAACGTCAGCGGGTAAGTATCATGCAGCAGTTATTAAAGGGTTCTGATTTTATTTTACTGGATGAGCCCTTCAGTGGTCTTGACATATGCATGCTTGATAAAGCGGTGGAATTGTTGTTACAGGTTTCATTGTCAGATGAGTTGAAGACACTGATCATTGTTTCGCACGACATCGAGAACAGCGTAGCCATTTCAGACACCGTGTTTATTTTAGGTAATGAGCCGGGAAAAGAAGGAGCTACTATCAAAAAAGAAATTGACCTGATAGAACGGGATCTGGCGTGGATGAAAAATATTAAACATGAGAAAAGGTTTCTGGAAACGATAGAAGAGATAAAGACGTGCCTGTAACATTCGAAGAATCGCTTAAGCCAGTTAACCAGTTAACCAGTTGACCAGTTGACGAGGAAAAGCAGGTTGACAGGGTTGATAGAGTTGATAATGTTGATAAAGGGATTTGGGAATAAAACAGTGCGCAGGTGGCACAAAAAGCAGAAAGCCGGCAGGCATTACTAATTTTAGCAATTGCCCTTCCGGCTTTCTATTTGTCTACTCAGATTATTGTATTACTGGTCAACTCGTCCACTGTTCAACTGGTCAACTTCTTACATCTTACTTCCACCCTCGATCTCTTCCTCCAACAACCTCATC